>JAGDAM010000024.1 GCA_017959485.1 Clostridia bacterium | reverse complement strand
TCGTACTTGATCGAAAACCCGGTGCAGGAAATGCCGAGCGAGGAGGCGGCGTCGAGATAGCAGGAAGCCAGCCGGCCGAGGCCGCCGTTTCCGAGCCCGGCGTCGGGCTCGATATCGAGAAGCGTCCCGGGATCCTTGCCCGCCGCGCGGATCGCCTCGAAGGCGGCGTCGGTCAGCCCGAGATTGTAGAGATTGTTCCGAAGAGAGGTTCCGACGAGAAACTCCATCGAGAAATAATATACTCTTTTGGAGTTCCCTTCCCGGAGGCGCCGGCGGAACTCGTGATTCTTCTCGACGAGCCGGTCCCTGACGGCGATGCAGAGCGCTCTGTAAGCTTCGGTATCTGTCGCCTGTTCAAGCGTGCAGCCGAAGTTCTGCAGGCAGGCGGTCTCTATTGATCTTGCGAATTCTTTGTCGGTCATTGTCGGTCATCAACCCCGTGTTTTTATTTTTTCGTAAAGCCGGACGTAGTCTCCGGTGGACGCACGCCAGGAGAAATCGGCGAGCATACAGTTTGTGCGAAGGCGCTCGAATTCATCCCGCGAATCCCGGAAGAGCCTCGCTCCGCGCAGAACCGCGTCTTTCATATCGTGCGCGTTGTAGCTTTTGAAGGTGAACCCTCTTCCCTCTCCCGTCGCGGGATCGTAGGCGGGAACGGTGTCGGCGAGTCCGCCCGTCTCCCGTACGACCGGGACCGCGCCGTATCTCATCGCGACCAGCTGCGCGAGGCCGCAGGGCTCGCTTTTCGACGGCATGAGAAAGAGATCGGACGCCGCGTATATTTTCGAAGCCAGACTGCCGGAAAATCCGATCACAGCCGCGATCATCCCGGGTCTGCGTGCGGCCGCCTCCCTGAAGAAGTCCTCGAACCGTTTTTCTCCGGTGCCGAGAATCGCGAACTGAACTCCGGCGTCGGCCGTCTCGTCAAGCACGCGCTCGACAAGATCTATCCCCTTGTGGGAGGCGAGGCGCGTAACCATTCCGCAGAGCGGAAGGTCTGCGTCGACCCGCAGTCCGAGTTCTTTCTGAAGAGCCGCCTTGTCGGTCCGTTTGCCCGAAAGATCCCCGGCCGAATATCCGGCGGCGAGCGCGGGATCCGACGAAGGATTGTAAAGACGCGTATCTATCCCGTTTACAATCCCCGAGAGGCGCCCTTCGGCCGCCACCGAGGCGAGAACGCCGTCGAGTCCGTGAGAGTAATAGGGGTCGAGTATTTCACGCGCGTAGGTCCGCGAGACGGTGCTGACGGCGTCGGCGGTTACAAGAGCGCCTTTCATGAGATTGACGCATCCGTCGAACTCGACAAGGCGGGCGTCGTCTCCGCCGAGCCCCATCACGTCGCCGGCAAAGGACAGCGGCATCCTCCCCTGATATTCGATATTGTGTATGGTAAACAGCGTCGCCGCGTTTATCTTCCCGCGGTAAACTGTACGCAGAAATACCGGGAGGGCGGCAGTCTGCCAGTCGTTGCAGTGAATTACGTCGGGCATAAAGCCTGTGGCTTCAAGCGTTCCGAGCGCTGCGAGCGAGAAGAAGGCGAAACGCTCCCCGTCGTCGTATTCGCCGTATATCGCTCCGTCGCGTCCGAAATAATACTCGTTGTCGATGAAATAAAAGCGGGGAGCACGAGGCTTTTTCCGCGCGGTGAAAACTCCGGCGTACTGCCGGCGCCAGGAAAGATTCGCTTCGAAGCTCGTCAAAAAACGCATCGACGCGAAATCGGGGCCGGTCTTAATCCTGCGATAGAGCGGAAGTATAACGGCGACCTCGTGCCCCGCCGCGGCGAGCGCGGCGGGAAGCGCCGAGGCAACGTCGCCGAGTCCGCCCGTCTTCGCGAAAGGGGCCGCCTCGGATGCAACAAAAGCAATTTTCATTCGGTCAGTTTCTTACCTTTTTCAATGATGATCGGAGATTCCGGCGAGCCGCGGAGGACGCAGCCGGGGCCGACTTCAACGTATCTGTCGAGAATCGCGTTTTCGACGCGCGCGCCGGATCCGATGACGCATCCGTCGAGTATAACCGAATTCTCAACCTCGGCTCCCTCTTCGATCGTGACCCTGCGCGAAATCACCGAACGGCGCGCCGCGCCGTACAGCTTCGCGCCGTCGGCGACGACGCAGTCGGCGACCGAACTCCCAACGCCGTATCTCGCGGGTTTTTCGTCGCGCACCGCCGTGTAGACAGGCCGTTCCGGCTTGAAAAGTCCGGCTCTGATTTCCGGATCGAGCAGCGCAAGATTGTTTGCGAAATACTCGGGAACGGTGCGGTTTTTCAGAATGACTCCGCCGAACTCATAGATTCCCACCGACAAAGCGCCGGTATTGAACCCCTGCTGAATCAGGTCGCGCTCGAGATGGTAGTATCCGCTCGAGGCGAATTTTTCGACCTCGCCGATCAGGAACTCGCGGCCTATGATATAGATGCCGTCGCTCGACAGCTGCCCCTTTTTCGAGGCATAGTTCAGATAAATCCGTTCCGGCTCGCTCCCCGAAAGATCGAAGACCAGTTCGGACAGCTCATCGTCGTCCGATTTAACGGCGGTCGCGACGACGGTCAGGTCCTTGCCCGAGGCCGCGTGCGCCTTGACCGCGTCGCGCAGATCGATCGAGCAGATCGAGACGGTGTCGGCTATGACGACGTACTCGGCGTCGGACTCGCGCAGAAACGGAAGCCCGGCGCGAAGCTCCTCGATCTTCCCGCGATAGTCTCCGAGATCGCCTCCGGCGTGCGGAGGAATGAGCTTCGCCCCTCCGCGGCGGCGGTTGAGGTCCCAGTCCTGGAAGGAGCCGAGATGGTCGATCAGCGACTGGTAATTGTTTTTGGTGATTATTCCGACGTCGGTAATGCCGGAATTGACCATGTTCGAAAGGATGAAATCGATATGGCGGTATCTTCCGCCGAAGGGCAGCGAGGCGACCGTCCGGTGGCCCGCTATGACGTTGAGCTTGTCGCTGTAGATACCCGAAAGAATAATACCGGCAGTTTTCATTGAAGACACCTCACTTTACCGTTCCGGGCAGCACGACCGAATTCTCTTCGATCTTTTCCCCGTGACCTATGACAGTCAGCGCTCCGTCGGGTTCACCGACGCGGGCGCCGCGGCCTACGACGGTTCCCTCGCCGATCATCGCGCGGCAGACGGTCGCGCCGGGCTCTATCACGGCACCCGGCATAATTACCGAATCCGAAATCGAGGCGCCCTCCCCGACCGAGGTACCGACCGATATTATCGAACGGGTAACGCTTCCGGCAATGACGCAGCCCTCGGCGATATAGGCGTCGCACACTTTGGCTGTCGACGATACGGTGGTCGACGGATGTCCGTCGTTCCTTGAATAGATCCTGAACCGCTTGGGAACGCCTTTATCGATCGGGCGATCGGGATCGAGCAGATCTATGTTCGCCTGCCATAGCGAGTCGAGCGTTCCGACGTCCCGCCAGTATCCCGCGAAGGAAAAGGCGAACATCCGCTCTCCGGCGGCAAGCATCGCCGGAATAACGTTTTTGCCGAAATCGTTGCTCGACGACGCGTCGTTTTCATCGGCGATAAGATACCGCTTCAGGTCGGCCCAGTTGAAGACGTAGACTCCCATCGAGGCGAGATTGCTCTTAGGCACTTTCGGCTTCTCCTCGAATTCGGTGATCCTTCCGTCGGCGCCCGCGCTCATGATGCCCATTCTCGGGGCGTCCTCCCAGGGCACCACGCGGACGGCTATTGTGCACGCAGCCTTCGACTTTTTGTGAAAGTCAATCATTTCCGAATAATCCATCTTGTAGATGTGGTCGCCGGAAAGGATCAATACGTATTCGGGATCGTAGCGCTCGACAAAGGGAACGTTCTGGTAGATCGCGTTCGCCGTCCCCTTGAACCAGTTGCTCGAACCGGCAGTGGTGTAGGGCGGCAGGATGTGTACCCCTCCCCAGTTGCGGTTGAGATCCCAGGGCATTCCGTTGCCGATGTAGTCGTTCAGTTCCAGCGGCTGATACTGGGTCAGTATACCGACGGTATCGATGCCCGAATTGACGCAGTTGGAAAGCGAGTAGTCGATGATACGGTATTTCCCGCCGAAGGGTACCGCGGGTTTCGCGGTGTTTTCGGTAAGCACGTAGAGCCGGCTGCCCTGCCCGCCGGCGAGCAGCATCGCGATGCATTCTTTTCTTCGTTTCATTCCGCTTTCTGTTCCTTTGCCTGTATTATTTTACATCTATAGAATACCGCGGAGAGAGGCAAAAGATCGGTCTCGGCGTAAAAGCCGTAGATTCCGCTCTTTGCCCTTACGGTTTTTCTTTCCTCGCCGTCCGAGGAGAATACCGGTTTTAGCGTCATGGGACGCGGAAGGTGAATACCGTATTTTTTTCGCCCGACCGGAGAAAAATTGAACACCGCGGCTACCGCGCCGCCTTTCCGGTCGCGCCGCAGAAAGGCGATGACGTTGCTGTTGCGGTCGTCGACCGTCAGCCACTCGAAACCGTCCCATCCGCAGTCGTTCTCCCAGAGCGCCGGGGTGTCTTTATAAAACCGGTTGAGAGCCCGGAAGAAACTCTGCAGCTCCCGGTGCTCGTCGTACGCGAGCAGCAGCCAGTCGAGCTCGCGTTTATAGTCCCACTCGATGAACTGCCCTATCTCGTTGCCCATAAAATTGAGTTTTTTTCCGGGATGGGCGAACATATACGAGTACGTAAGCCGCAGCGAGGCGAATTTTGTTTCATAGCTCCCCGGCATCCGTCCGATCATCGACTTCTTTCCGTGAACCACCTCGTCGTGCGAGAGCGGAAGAATATAGTTCTCGCCGAAGGCGTAGGTCATCCCGAAGGTGAGCTTTTCATGCAGTCCCCGCCGCATGACCGGGTCGGCGGACATATAGTCGAGCGTGTCGTGCATCCAGCCCATGTCCCACTTGAAGCCGAAGCCGAGTCCGCCGTCGTACCAGGGTCTCGTGACCATCGGGAATGAGGTGCTCTCCTCCGCCGACATAATCGCCGAAGGATTCACACGGAAAGCTGCGCGGTTGATCTTCCGCAGAAGTTCGACGGCGGCGCCGTTGATATTGCTCCCGTCGGGCGCCGGACGCCACTGTCCCGGTTTCCTCGCGTAATCGAGATAGATCATCGAGGCGACCGCGTCGGCACGTATTCCGTCGATATGATATTTGTCGAGCCAGAAACAGACCGACGACGAAAGGAAGGATGCGACCTCGTTGCGTGAGAAGTCGAATATTTTAGTCCCCCATTCGGGGTGTTCGGACATCAGAGGATCTCCCGACTCGTAGCAGGGAGTCCCGTCGAAAAGCGACAGACCGTGCGCGTCCTTGGGGAAATGCGCCCCAACCCAGTCGAGTATAACGCCGATTCCGGCGGCGTGGAAGGCGTCGATCAGCTTCATAAAGCCGTACGGAGTGCCGTATCTTGAGGTAGGCGCGAACCATCCGGTGACCTGGTATCCCCAGGAATCGTCGAGCGGATACTCGGTCACGGGAAGAAACTCGACGTGAGTGAAGCCCATCTCCTTTACGTAGGGGACGAGCTCCTCCGCCAGTTTTTCGTATGAGAAAGGGCTTCCGTCGGCGTATTTCTTCCAGGACCCCGCGTGGACTTCGTATATACTGACCGGAGACGCAAGCGGATCGTATTTTTTCCGGGCTTCGATATAATCTCCGTCATTCCAGGCGAATCCGTCTATATCGCAGATTTTTGAGGCGCTCCGCGGACGTGTCTCGGCGTGAAAGGCATAGGGATCGCACTTCTCGCGAACGATACCGTCGGCGCCCTCCACGAGATACTTGTAGCAGTCGAACTCGCGCGGGGATGAGGTTCGCAGTTCCCAAATCCCCTCGACGCGGCCCATCTGCTCTCCCTGCCAGGCGTTGAAATCTCCCGCGAGACGCACCGAACGCGCGTTCGGCGCCCAGAGCCGGAAGACGTACCCGTCGCCGTCCCTGTGGCATCCGAGAAATCGGTAGCAGTCGGAAGACTCACCCGAATAAAACTCTTCAATCTCCTTGCGTATATCCATTTCCGATGTCACCGGACCAGACCGTTACCGCCTCAAAAATCCGTCACGCACCCGATGAAAACGGGAAGCATAGTCGCGGTGTCGACTATGGCGTATACGAACGGCCGGTCGAGTATGACCTCGGGCGGGATTGTCGGATTGTAGACAGCCGTCGCCTTGTTAACGATGACGGCAGTGACCGCCGCCGCCTTGGTGCCGGCGTTGTCTACCTCGATGTGCGTCTTGTGGATGACGTCGCTGATATAAAGCGGATATCCGCTGTCGTCGTATCCGAGGCCGGAAAGGTCGGACCTTTCGGTAAATGCAAGTTCTATCCCCATACCGGCGAGAACGTCGACAAGCGACGCCGACCAGTCAAGCTTGAACTGGGGAATACCGGCCTTTACCGCGCCGCCTCTGCTCTCGGCGAGCTTTACGAAACGTTCTCCGGTCAGGGTTTTCAGATAATCCTCCGTCTTCATACCGCTCTCGGGGAGCAGCGCCATGAACGCGTACTCATTTCCCTCGTAGTACTTGATGAATCCGGTCTCGTGTTTCCCTTTGATGTATCCGCTTTCCTCCGAATACATCATTTTGACTGCCTTTGTGCCTTTCTCGCCGTTGAAGGTCCGGTCGCTGATCTGATGATCTTCGTACTGTACGCGCCAGAGCGCCTCAAAGCAGAGTGCGTTGATAAGCACCATAACGGTGTCGGCGCTGACGTCGGTATACTCGAGGACTTTCTTTATCATATTGTCGGTGTGCTGCGCGCACCAGTCGTTGATCGCGTCTACGGTCGCGGGCTCGGTGAACGGCGCCTCGGCAATTTCGGCGCGGAAGGTGTTTTCGACAAGTTTGATAAAGTCTTCGTCAACGTGGAAGGACGGACTGTCGGTCACCCAGACCGAGTTGGCGCTCTCGAATACCGTTTTTTTGCTCCGGCAGAGCGTTTCGAAAAAGCTGTAGAGCTGCGCGTTCATCTCCTCGACGGACATCCCTCCGCCAAGGACCTTCTCGAGTTCGGCGAGCGTTTCACCCTTCGCTCCGTTCGCCGTCATCAGCATCGCGGTAAGCACCGACAGAGGAGAAACGAGAGCGGTCTTTCCGCCGGCGGCGCGGGTGAGCAGATCGAGCGAGAAGGAGGCGTAATTCTTTTTGAATTCGTCAGATATTTCCTGCTCCTCCCTCGTCGAAACGAAGACGGGAGCCGTCAGAAGCTTGATTCCCTCTCCGGGAGTGTAAACGAACGGTTTGCGTTCCGTGGTTTGTTCCTCCGTGGAACCCGGCTGATCGGGTCCGGTTATAACGTTCTGCCCGCAGGCGGCGGACAGGAGCAGGATGATTGCGGCAAGCAGCGCAGACAGAATTTTCGTCAGTTTCATTTTGAGGTCTCCTTCCTCTTTTTTGCGTAAGAGACAAAGTAGTCGATACCCGACCAGAGAGTGAAGATAAAAGCGAGAACCGACAGGCAGAGAGTAACGGGAAGAATTCTGAAATAAACCTCGCCCGCGCCCGACAGTCCGGCGAACACCGGCTCGAGCAGAGCCGATAGTACGGTAAACATCTGAAGCACCGTCTTGATTTTCCCGGGCATTGCGGCGGCGACAACCTCGCCGGAAGAGGCGCTGATCACCAGCCGGAGCGAAGTGACGGCGAACTCGCGGAAGATAACGCATAAGACCAGCCAGAAGAACCAGGGCCTTATCGCGTCGTTCCGGTAGACTATCGCCATCATGGTCCCGATCACCATGAACTTGTCGGCAAGCGGATCGAGAAACTTGCCGAGATCGGTCACGAGTCCGTATTTGCGCGCGATCCTGCCGTCGAGCATGTCGGTGAACGACGCCGCGGCAAAGATGACGGCTGCGGCAATCGCAGAAATATCGGCCGGAATTACGCTTCCGGGCATCACGACGGCGGTGATGCAGAATGGCACGAGTATCAGACGGAAAACCGTCAGTTTGTTCGGAAGATTCATAGCCCGCACCTCATATCATCCGTCCGACAAGATCGTAGTCAAGCGTTTCCTCAATTACGACGTCGACGAGATGACCGGGCACGACGCGTCTTTTAGCCCTGAAATAAACCTTTCCGTCGGTCTCGGGGGCGTCGGCGGCGCTCCGTCCGAAGTGCATTTCGGATACGGGGTCGAAATCCTCGACGAGCACCCGGACCGTCTTGCCGACCTGCGCGCGGTTCCGACCGGCGCTGATATCCGCCTGAATGCCCATTATGATATCGGCTCTGTCCTGCTTCGTCTGTTCGTCGATCTGATCCGGAAAACCGTACGCCGGAGTGCCCTCTTCTCTTGAATAGGGGAAAACTCCGAGCCGGTCGAACTTCGTCTCTCTGACGAACAGGCAGAGCTCTTCGAAATCCTCCTCGGTCTCGCCGGGGAAACCGGTGATGAAGGTGGTGCGTATGACGATCCCGGGTATCTCGCGGCGGAGCTTCGCGAGCCGTTCGCGGATCATCGCGGAATCCCCGTGGCGGTTCATCGCCTTCAGCATCCTGTCGGAGATATGCTGCAGCGGTACGTCGATATACTTCAGCACGCGCGGATTGTCGCGTATCTCGGATATGAGCGCGTCGGTGAGCTTGTCGGGATAGCAGTATAGCAGGCGAAAATAAGGCCGTGTCGTGGCTTCGGTAAGAGCGCGGAGCAGACGGTCGAGCGAGTATTCGCCGTAAAGATCTATCCCGTATCTTGTTATATCCTGAGCGATTATATTGATTTCGAGCGCGCCGTTCTCCTCGAGCGACTTTGCTTCCTCGACGAGGTCTTCGATCGGGCGGGAACGGTATTTGCCGCGAATATAGGGAATTGCGCAGTAGGAGCAGCGGTTGTCGCAGCCCTCACCGATCTTCAGGTAGGTCCAGCCGGCCGGAGTCGTCAGAACCCGGTCTCCGCCGAGCGCGACCTCGTCCCTGTCGAGAAAGGAGGAGAACCTCTTTTTCCTCTTCCCCTCTACGCTTTTAACCGCGTTGACGATCTCGTGCATCGATCCGACTCCGAGCACGGCGTCGACCTCGGGAAACTCGGAAAGCACCTCTTCGCGGTAGCGCTCCGCCATGCAGCCGGTGACTATAATACCTTTCAGCTTCGCGTTCTTTTTGAGCCACGCGACGTCGAGGATGTTGTCTATCGCCTCGCGCTTCGCAGATTCGATGAACGCGCAGGTGTTGACGATTATTATATCCGCCTCGGTCTCCTCGGGCGTGATCTCGTAACCCGCCTCGAGCAGTTCGTGCAGCATCACCTCGGTATCGAGCTGATTCTTTGCGCAGCCGAGCGAAATAAAGCCGATTTTCATCCGTCCGTCCTCACACTCCGGTAAAACCGATCTTGCGGCGCACCTTGGAGAGCGTCTTTCTTGCGTAGTACGCAGCCGCGCCCGCGCCGTTCTTCATAACTTCCTCGAGATATCCCTTGTCGGCGAGCAGCCGCGCGTACTCCGCGCGGACAGGCTCGAGCGCGTCGGCGCAGGCCTCGCCAACCGCCGTCTTGAACTCGGCGTACCCGACGCCGTCAAACTCGCGTTCGATACTGTCGGGCGTCTTTCCGGTGAAGCAGGAGTAGATTGTGATCAGGTTCGAAATCCCCGGCTTGTCTGGAGATCTTCTGATCTCGCTGCCCGAATCGGTCACCGCTCTCCTGAATTTGCGGATGACCGTATCTCTGTCGTCAAGGATGCGCACGGTCGCGTTCTCGTTCTCGTCCGACTTGCTCATCTTTTTCGTCGGTTCGGCGAGCGACATGATCCGCGCTCCGTTCGCCGGAATGAAGGGCTCGGGAGTCGCGAAGGTTCCGGGGAAGATCTGATTGAATCTGTCCGCGATATCGCGGGTCAGCTCGAGGTGCTGCTTCTGGTCGCTGCCGATCGGAACGACGTCGGTCTGGTAGAGCAGTATGTCGGACGCCATCAGCACGGGATAGGTAAAGAGTCCCGCGTTGACGTTGTCGGCGTGCTTCTGGCTCTTGTCCTTGAACTGAGTCATCCTCGAGAGCTCTCCGAACATGCAGAAACAGTTGAGTATCCAGGCAAGTTCCGCGTGCGCAGGAACGTGCGACTGCACGTAGAGCGTATTCTTTTCGGGGTCGAGTCCGCAGGCGATATAAAGCGCCAGCGTCTCGTAGGTACGGCGGCGCAGTTCGGCGGGCACCTGCCGCACCGTTATCGCGTGCTCGTCGACCACGCAGTAAAAGCATTTGTAATTCTGAGAGAACTCGGCGAAGTTCTTTATCGCGCCGAGATAGTTTCCGATTGTCAGATTCCCCGACGGCTGTACGCCGGAGAAACAGACTTTCTGTCCGTCAAGCATATTGAGTCCTTTCAAGAAAAATTATGAATTATGAATGATGAATTATGAATTAGTTACATAAACGTCAATAATTATTAACGTTTACATAGTAGAGGCGAGCATCGCTCGTCCGCATTAAGCCATCGCTCGTCCGCCTGTTGCGAACGGTTATTGCCGCGAAAACGTCAGAGGCACTGTTCGATCGATAACCGCTGACAATGCCTTCCCCGGCAGGGGCACGCCTCGCCTGCGGCGAGCCACGGTGTCGCCCGAACGGGCGACGGATGGGGCGCCGACGCGAAAGCGGTGTTAACGTTTGCCTTCCCCGAAACGGGGAAGGGGGACCGGCTTTTGCCTTCCCCTCCGGGGAAGGTGTCGGCGAAGCCGACGGATGAGACGCCGCGTCCAAAACCATTAAAACGATACAGCCTTTTCACCGGCTTTCCATCTTGAAACCGGATCAGTAGTTTTTTAATACACGACGGTATCCGTATGTTTCCTTTTTTCAAGTCGCTCATCGTCAATCCAAGGTGGTTCAGGATATCAGCCGCGACGCCTCTGAAATTGGTATTAATCTGCTCGTTTGTATACCTGAAAACCGTGAACCCCATCTGCCTAAGTTTTTCATCTCTCTCAATATCGGCTTCCTTGTTTTCGGGCAGACCGTGCTGACGTCCGTCAATCTCAATTATCATCTTTTTGCTGAAAATGAGAAAGTCAACTATGTAATTCCCTATCACGTACTGCCTTTTTACAGTTACCGGAAGCCGCTTAAGAAAATCATACCAGAGATGTTTTTCTTCCGGGGTCATATTTGTTCTCAAATAATTTGAAAAATGCTTAATTTTTACGTTCTTTTGAATCATATACTAAGAGTTTTAGTTTTTAATTGAAGACGCCCCATTCGGCCGCCTTCGCGACCACCGTGGCTCGCCGCAGGCGAGGCGTGCCCCTGCAGGGGAAGGCAAGGTTAGCGGGAATATGTTAGACAGTGCCACTTACGATTACATAGCGCCCCATTCGGCCGCCTTCGCGACCACCGTGGCTCGCCGCAGGCGAGGCGTGCCCCTGCCGGGGAAGGCAGGAGACGCGGTCAGTGCAAACACAGTGCCTCTAACGGTTCCGTAACCATCATCCGGTCGCGTCCGCGGACACCGTGGCTCGCCGCAGGCGAGGCGTGCCCCTGCCGGGGAAGGCAGGAGACGCGGTCAGTGCAAACACAGTGCCTCTAACGGTTCC
>JAGDAM010000255.1 GCA_017959485.1 Clostridia bacterium | reverse complement strand
TGCGAAATCTTAATCATTATCGGGGGTTCCTTTCGTGGAATCAGCGGGAGACAAGGCGGACCGCCTGCCTCCCGCTAAGTGTTATCGTTTAACGGTGTTGGTATTACTGAGCGCTGTCCGGCGCTTCGGCGGGGGCTTCCTCGGCGGGAGCGGCTTCGGCTTTCGGTTCTTCTTTCTCGATACCGTCAAGCTTGGCGGCCATCCTGGCGATGAAGTCGGGCTTGTCGGCCTTCGCGGACTTCGGGCTTACGAAGAACCACGCGCTGACGAGTCCCTCGAAGAGAGGCAGCAGAACGATCAGCAAGGCGCAGAAGACGATCAGCACGATGCCGAAGATAAATCCGGCGTAGGGGATCATGGCAAGGGCGGCGAGGATGCCGGTCGCGGTTGAGACGGCGGCGCTCAGAATGAAGGTCGCCAGCCACATCTGAAGCTTTTTGCCTCTGGTCATCCTGACCGAAAGCCGGAGCGCCTCGGTAGCCGAGACGTCGGGAAGCGTGACTATGATGTAGGGGACGAAGGAGTAGGCGTAGACGCGATTAACGTAGAGGGCAAGGCCGACCGCGCCGATCGAGACAAACACGAGACCTCCGAGCACGTAGAAGATTACCGCAAGGACCGTGACGCCGCGGAAGGCGAACCCGATGACGGCGATGGCTCCGCCGCAGACGAAGGCGACGAGCTGCGGGCCGCAGAGCCAGATGAACTGCCAGAGCAGTCTCCAGGCGTAGGCGCCGAGGATCGACCAGAAGCGGCTGAATCCGGCGAAAAGCTGGTCGGAGTTGAACTCTTCACCCCTGATGGCGTCGACGTAGACCTTGCTCATTCCGGTAGAAACGATAAGTCCGAACGCGACTCCGACGATCGAGAGCGCCGGGAAGGTGAAGATTCCTGCGAGGGTGATTACGAGCGACGCGATCATCGAAAGTCCCCAGAGCCGGAGCGGCTTCTTTTTCAGGATTTTGAACGCGTTTTTGTATGCTTCGAAAAACATTTTGCGGTCTCCTTTTTGTTTAATAAAAGATACGCATATATTATATCATTCTTATTTTACGTTGTCAACTGTCTTCTGGTTGACATCGCGGGTGATGGGTGATATAATATATTCGGTTGCGCGCGCAACCGAATACTGTTTTCGGAGGCGGACATGCCCTCTTTTATGCGGGATATCAATATTGTTTCGAGGTGCGGAATCATCTTCCGCTCGGAAAAACTGAAACGGTTCGGTCTCGGTGAAAATACTCACAGCTATATTCTCATCCTCTGCCGGAATCCGGGCATTTCACAGGACGCGCTGGCCCGCCGGCTGTTCATCAACAAGAGCAACGTCACGAGGACGCTTGCCCAGCTCGAGGCCTACGGATTCGTCACGCGGCGTCCGTCTGACACCGACAGACGGGTAACTCTCGTCTATCCGACCGACAGGGCGTACGAGGCGCTTCCGACGGTCAGGGAGGTGCTTCGGGAATGGCGCGAATATCTGACTGACGGACTGACCGAGGACGAAAAGGCGCTGTTGGCCGATCTCGTGCACCGGCTTGCCGTCCGTGCGGCGGAATATGCCGAGCTTTCGGAAGAGGCGCTCGGCGACGACTTCGGAGAGAACGGCGGTGATCACCCTTGAGACGAATACTGTCCTATCTCGGCAGGCACAAAGGACCGATGACGGTATCGCTTACCGTGAAGGTGATATCGACGCTTATCGAGCTCGCCCTGCCCTACATACTCAAACACATACTTGACGATATAATCAACCCGCTCGCGGACTCCCCCGGGTCGGATACCGCGGTTCCGCTGCGGCGAATAATCGTCTGGTCGGTAATAATGATCGTCTGTTCGGCCGCCGCCGTCGTCGGCAACGTCTGGGCAAACCGCCGTTCGGCGGCGGTGGCCAAAATGGTGGCGGAGGACGTCCGGAACGATCTTTTCCGCGCGTCGATGAATCTCTCTCCCGCCGCGACCGACGCCTTCACCGTGCCCTCGCTCGAGGCGCGGCTCACCACCGACACCTACAATATCCACAACTTCATCAATACGACGCAGAGGATGGGCGTCCGGGCGCCTATACTGCTTGTCGGCGGACTCGCCGTCACCTCGATGATCGATCTGCGGCTGACGCTCGTCATGGCGAGCGTGCTGCCGCTCATCTTCGTCACCTTCTTCCTGATCACCTCGCGCGGCCTGCCGATGTTCGTCAAAGTCCAGCGGGCGGTAGACGGAATGATCCGCGTCGTCCGCGAGGACGCCGGAGGCATCCGCGTGATAAAGGCGCTCTCGAAGAGCGATTACGAGCGCCGCAGATACGACGCCGCGAACGCCGGGCTTTCCTCTGTTGAGCTTCGCACCAACCTCATAATGTCCTCGGCCAACCCGGTCATGAATCTGATAATGAACACGGGGCTTGTCGCCGTCGTATTTTTCGGGGCGCGCTGGGTCGACTCGGGGGTGTCGGAGGTCGGAAGCATAATCGCCTTCATCCAGTATTTCTCGCTGATATCCGGAGCGATGATGGCGGTCACGAGGATGATAGTCATCTGGTCGAAATCGTCGGCTTCGGCGGCGAGGATATCCGAAGTACTCGACTGCGATCCCGGGCTGCATCCGCTTCCCGAGTCGGAGCATCCGCCGGTTCCTGGCGAGACCGGAATAGTCTTTGACAAGGTAAACTTCTCCTACGCCACGACGGCGGACGTCCTCACCGGTATTTCCTTCTCGGTACCCGCCGGCTCTCGGCTCGGAATAATCGGAGCCACCGGCTCGGGTAAATCGACGCTGATCTCGCTTATGATCCGCTTTTACGACCCGACTTCGGGCAGCGTGCGCATCGGGGGCCGCGACGTCCGGTGTATACCCGAGGAGGAGCTGCACTCGATGTTCGGAGTCGTTATGCAGAACGACTTTATCATATCGGATACGGTTCTGGAAAACATCCGGTTCGGGCGCGACGTCAGCCGCGAACAGATAGAACGCGCCGCCGCCGTCGCGCAGGCCGACGGCTTCATATCCGAACTTGAAGGCGGATACGAATACCGCCTGAGCCAGAAGGGAACCAACGTCTCGGGAGGCCAGCGCCAGCGGATACTCATCGCCCGTGCGGTTGCGAACGACCCCGACGTTCTGATCCTCGACGACTCGAGCTCGGCGCTCGACTACCGCACCGACGCAATGCTCCGGCGTGCGCTCGCCTCCTTCCGCGGGACGACTGTCACCGTCGCGCAGAGGGTAAGCTCTGTTATGTACTGCGACCTGATTCTCGTCCTTGACGGAGGGAAAATCATCGGCTCGGGCACTCACGAAGAACTGCTGGCCGGCTGCCCCGTTTACCGGGAGATCAGCGACTCTCAGATGGGAGGCGCTTTCATTGAATAACATACCCGGATTCGCCGGCTTCGGCGCCATGGGCGGCGGAATGAACGGCGGAAAACAGCAGAATTCCCCGGACGCCCGCAAAGCCCAGAAGATGGACGCCGCCGCAAAGCGAGCCGTCCTGCTCCGCCTCGGACGTTATCTCTGGCAATACAAATACTCGCTTCTCGCGGGCTTTCTTCTGATGCTCGCATCCAACCTGCTCGGGATCCTCGGGCCGCGCCTTTCGGGCCGCGCGATCAACGCGATCAAGCCGGGAATCGGAGCGGTCGACCTCGACACCGTCGGCAGGTACTCGCTCTATATGATCCTTTGCTACGCCGGGTCGGCCCTGCTCGCGCTTCTGCTCGCGGCGCTGCTCGTGACGCTCGGGCGGAGGATCAGCTATTCGCTCAGGCGCGACGTCTTTTCAAAGCTGATGACCCTGCCGGTGTCATATTTCGACACGCATCCGACAGGCGACATAATCAGCCGAATCTCCTACGACGTCGACACGGTCAACACCTCGCTCTCGCACGACCTGCTCCAGATCTGCTCGAGCGTCGTCACCGTCGCCGGATGCCTTTATATGATGGTCATGATCTCGCCGCTGCTTCTGACCGTATTCGCGGTCACCGTTCCGATCTCGCTGACGCTGACGAAAAAGCGGACGACAAAGGTCAGGCCGCTCTTCCGGCTGCGCTCGGCGAAACTCGGCGAGCTCAACGGATACGCCGAGGAGATGCTTTCGGGCCAGCGCACCATCCGCGCATACGGCAGGCAGGCGGCGATTTCATCCTCCTTTGAAAAGCGGAACGCCGACGCCTGCGCCGCATATTACAACGCCGATTACCACGGAGCGACGATAGGCCCGTCGGTGAACTTTATCAACAATCTCTCGCAGGCGCTGATAATCCTCTTCGGAGGAATCTTCTACCTCTTCAGTCTGACCGGGAGCATAGGCGCGGCGTCGATTCTCTTCATCGAACTCGGCGATCTGTCCTCCTTCATGCAGTACTCGCGGCGTTTTTCGGCGCCGATAAACGAATTTGCGAACATAATCGCCGATCTTCAGTCGGCTCTGTCGGCTGCAGAGCGTATTTTCAGAATCCTCGACGAGCCGCCCGAGCCGGCGGATCCCGAAGGGGCAGCCGAGCTCTCTCCCGTGCGGGGAAGCGTGGATATCGAAAACGTCGGATTCGGCTATCTGCCCGGCAGGCAGATCATAAAGGATCTTACCGTTCACGCGAGCCCCGGAAAGACGGTTGCGATTGTCGGCCCCACCGGCGCCGGAAAGACGACGATAATCAATCTGCTCATGCGCTTTTACGACGTCGATTCCGGCCGCATATCGATTGACGGAAAGGATATATCGTCGCTCACCCGCGCCTCGGTGCGCTCGGCCTTCACGATGGTGCTCCAGGACACCTGGCTCTTCGGGGGAACCGTCGCCGAAAACATCGCCTACGGCAGAGAGGGAGCGACGCGGGAGCAGATCGAGGCGGTGGCGTCGGCGGCTAAGATAGACGCCTTTATCCGTTCGCTTCCGCGGGGATACGACACCGTCGTGACCGACGACGGAATAAGCATCTCGAAGGGGCAGAAGCAGCTGATAACCATCGCCCGCGCGATGCTCGCCGACTCGCCGATGCTCATCCTCGACGAGGCGACGTCGAACGTCGACTCGATGACCGAGCGCCGCATTCAGGACGCCATGCTGCGTCTGATGAGCGGCCGCACCTGTTTCGTCATCGCGCACCGGCTTTCAACGGTAATGAACGCCGACGTGATACTCGTCGTCCGGGACGGCCGGGTGACCGAGCGCGGCACGCACGCCGAGCTGATGGCGTCGGGCGGCTTCTACGCGATGCTTTACAATTCGCAGTTCGACGGGGCGGTATCCGGTCAATAAAAACGGTTGCATTCGCCGCTGTTTTGTGGTATAATTATTTGATTATTTATTTTCACCCGAAGGGGAAAAAGAGCAAAATGAAGATTATAGACAAACACGGTCAGGTTTACGAATGCCCCGCCGAAGAAGAACTTGAGGTGCTCCGCCATTCGGCGGCGCATATTATGGCTCAGGCCGTGCAGCGCCTCTGGCCGCACGCCGATTTCGGCTACGGTCCCGCAACCGAAAAGGGATTTTACTACGATATCGACCTCGGCGACGTCAAGCTCACCGACGAGGACCTCGCGAAGATTGAGCAGGAGATGAAGAAGATCGTCAAGGAGAACCTTCCGATCCGGCCCTTTATCCTGCCGCGCGAGGAGGCGCTCACGCTTATGAGAGAGCGCGGAGCCAAATACAAGGAGGAGCATATCGGAGACCTCCCCGAGGACGCCGAGATAAGCTTCTTCAAACAGGGCGACTACATCGATATGTGCACCGGCCCGCATCTCTGCTACACCAAGGCGCTGAAGGTGTTCAAGATCACCGGACAGTCGGGCGCCTACTGGAAGAACGACAAGAACAACCGCATGCTCACCCGAATCAACGGCACCGCTTTCGCGAAGCAGGAGGATATGGACGAATTCCTCCGCCAGCAGGCCGAGGCCGAGCAGCGGGATCACCGCCGCATAGGCAAGGAGATGCGTCTGTTCATGACCGACGATCTCGTCGGCCGCGGACTTCCGATGCTCCTTCCGAACGGATATATCATCTGGCAGGAACTTGAGAACTATATCAAGGAGAAGGAGCGCCGTCTCGGTTATCTGCACGTTATGACTCCCTGCGTCGGAACCGTCGATCTTTACAGGACCTCGGGACACTGGGATCATTACAAGGCAAAAATGTTCCCGGCCATGGAGGTCGAGGGCGAAAGCTTCGTTCTCCGTCCGATGAACTGCCCGCATCACATGATGATCTACGCCAGCCGCGTACACTCCTACCGCGACCTGCCGATACGCATCGGCGAGATCGCGCACGACTTCAGATTCGAGTCGAGCGGAACGCTCAAAGGCATCGAGCGCGCGCGCCACTTCTGCCAGAACGACGCTCACCTCTTCGTCACTCCCGACCAGATCAAGGACGAGGTCTCGCGTGTCGTCGATCTCATCTTCGACGTCTACCGCGACTTCGGAATCGAAAACTACCGCTGCGTCCTCTCGCTCCGCGATCCCGACGACAAGGTAAAGTATCACCAGGACGACGAGATGTGGGAAAAGGCCGAGAACGCCCTGCGCGACGTCTTGAATCAGCTCGGCATCGAGTACACCGAGGAGATCGGCGAGGCCGCGTTCTACGGACCCAAGCTCGACGTCAACGTCAAGCCGGCCGTCGGCGCCGAGATCACCCTCTCGACCTGCCAGCTCGACTTCTGCCTGCCGGCGAAATTCGATCTGAAATACGTCGACCGTGACAACGAGAAGAAGACGCCGGTCGTTCTCCACCGCGCGATTCTCGGCTCGCTCGACCGCTTCATGGCCTATATTATCGAGGAGACCAAGGGGAAATTCCCGGTATGGCTCTCGCCGGTTCAGGTCAAGGTTCTCACTCTTCCCGGAACCGACGTCTCCTTCGCGAAAGAGGTTTACGAGAAACTCTCCGACCTCGGAATCAGAGCCGCGCTCGACGACCGCAACGAAAAGATCGGATACAAGGTCCGCGAGGCGCGGCAGGACGACCGCGTTCCCTATATGCTCATCATCGGCGCGAACGAGATTGAGTCCCGCTCGCTGTCGGTCCGCGACCGCGACACCGATCAGACGACCGGAATGACCGTCGACGCGTTTATTGAAAAGATCAAAGGCGAGATTGCCGCGAGAAAGTGACGTCACGTTTCTGAACGCAAAAAAACAATAAAAAAACTGCCGTGAAAAGTCCCGTGACTTCCGCGGCAGTTCGTTATATAAGGCGGCGCCGTATAGTCGCTCCGGCCCTCATCTTACGTATTTTCCGTACCTTTTCAGCGCCCGCGTCCCGAAGGTTAGGCGGACGAGCGACGAATAGGGAATAAACACCGGTGAACGGTCCCGGGAGAGATCCGACGCGAAGCGAATCGCGTAAAAGCCGTTCCCGTCGCAGTCGGTGCAGCGGCAGGCGCCGAACTCAATCTCTCTCGAGCCGGGGGCCCCGAGCTCGTATTCCGCGCATTCGCCGCTGCCGACAAGATAAGCGAACACCTGCTGCAGCGATCCGGTCTCGACGGGAGGCACCTCCAGCCGGTCGAACAGTCCCTTCCGTGCGGCGAATTCTCCGGCTTCCGGAGGCAGCGCCGTCAGCGACGCGACGTTCTCGAAACGCTCGACGAGATATCCGTCGAACCCCAACCCTGACTCGATTGCCGACAGAAAAAGTCCCTCCGACACCTTCAGCGGAAGGATATGCCTCGGCTCGTATTCGAATTTGCAGAGAAGGGAACAGAAGAGCCGTTCCTCCGCCGCCTTTTCAGCCGTTTCTTTTATTTCACGTTCGGTCATATCCTGTCCTCCCCGGGATACAGCATCCCCTGAAAAAGTCCTCTCCGGAACATTTCCTTGTCTATTTCGTTGACGACCGCCGTCTTTCGCATACTCCACAGAGGAGCGGCGAGCAGATCGGCGGGACCGTCTCCGGTCAGGCGGACGATCGCCGTCCGGGGCGTGATCGTCAAGGCCGTGTCCGCCGCTCTGATCCTGCTGCTTGTGCGAAACGCATCGCACGAGCCGGTCTTTGCCTTTCTGAGCATCGTCTCCTCCTACGGTGTCGGGCTCTGGAACTTCGCGGGCGCGTG
>JAGDAM010000254.1 GCA_017959485.1 Clostridia bacterium | reverse complement strand
CTCCCGCTTCTCGGAGCATTGCCGAAAGAACCGATTTCGCGGCTTCGGGATCGTACGCGATCTCGCGTCCGTTGTGCGTCACGCTCTCGCGGCGGTCTCCTCTCCGGCTGTGAAGCCGGTCGACGATTTCGTCGTATATCGTTCCGCGCGAGACCTCTCCGAGGAGCGGATCGACGTGACCGGACGTCAGCATGCCGCCCACTACGCCGAAACGCTCGCAGAGGATTACGTCGGCTCCCGCTCTTGCCGCGGATACCGCCGCGCTGACGCCGGCGGGGCCGGCTCCGACTACGAGAACTTCGCACGTCGCCGCGACCGGAATCTCACGGCTGTAAACAAATACGTTGCTTTTTTCACTGAAACTTGTCATTATATCACCTGAATGCCTATATTGACTTTGAAAGACGGGCGCGAGATCGAATACTCGCTGACCCGCAAAAACGTTAAAAGAATAAACGTCAGGGTGCTGGCGGACGGGAACGTCGCCGTTTCGGCGCCGAAGAACGTGCCGGCGCGCTCGATCGAGCGGCTGCTGACCGACAACGCCGACAGAATCGTCGAGGCGTCGCTCCGCGCGCGCCGCCGCTGTGAAGGCGGCGGAGTCGTCCTCTACGGCGTCCGCCGAAGGGTTGTTGCCGTGAAGGGCGCCCCCTCGGGCGCTTATATCGCCGAAGACGGAAGCGTGGTCCTGACGCTGCCCGAACCGGGCGACGCCGGGGCTTCGTCCCGGGTTCTCGAGGCCTTTCTGCGCGCCGAATGCGAGAAAACCGTAAGGACCTGCGTCGACCGGCTGATGCCCCGTTTCGCTTCGCGCGGAGTTGAATATCCGGTGATACGTTTCAACCGTGCGAAAAGCCGCTGGGGCAGCTGCGCGACAGATTCCGGACGGCTCAACTTCAGCTACGCGACGGTAATGCTTCCGCCCGAGTGCATACTGCTGGTCGCGGCGCACGAACTGACGCATTTTCTGGTTCCAGACCATTCCAGGGCCTTTTACGCGGAGCTCGAAAAGGTCGTTCCGAACCATAGGGAGCTGCGCGGGATTATGAAGGAATATTCGCCTTCCCTCTTTTTTTCATAAGTCCGGACAGATCCCGGTAAAGCTGCAGATAAATATCGTATCCGGCGGCATATGCCGCCCCCGCGCGGGGATCGGGCAGGTGCCGCCTTTTTTCGCGCACCGTGAGCGCGGCGGCGGTTTTCAGATCGGGATAGATTCCGGCGCCGGTTCCGGCGAGCAGCGCCGCGCCGAGGTTGGTCGCGTTGTCGCTTCCGCGCACCGACACGGGGATTCCGGTCACGTCCGCCTTCATCTGAGTCCAGAAGCGGGAGTTGGCGCTGCCTCCGGTAGCGAGCAGCAGTTCGGATCCGGCTCCCGCCGCTTTCGCGACGTCGAGATTGTGGAGCAGGGAATAGGATACCCCCTCCATCGCCGCGCGGATGAAATCGGCGCGGGTCTTTGAAAAATCGATTCCGAAATAAACGCCGCACGCGTCGGGATCCCACAGGGGCGTCCTCTCTCCCGACATATACGGAAGAAAGACAAGTCCGTGCGAACCGGGGACCGAGGCGGCGGCTTCTTCGTCGAGCAGCGCCGGAACCGAAATCCCGCGTTCGCGCGCGAGCGGCTCAAGAGAAAAAGCAAACTTCTCGGATATCCATCTGATCACTCCGCCTCCTCCCGTCGTTCCGCCCTGGATCAGCCAGAGTCCGGGGACGACGTGGGCGCAGTTGATGAGAAGCCGCGTGTCGCATACCGACGACGAGCAGACGCTCATTCCGCCCGACTGGCCGCCCTGTTCCTGCGTTTCGCCGGGGTTTACCGCGCCGGCTCCGAGGGTCGCGCAGGCAGAGTCGACTCCTCCGGCAACCACCGGAGTGCCCGGCGCGAGGCCGGTGTCGAGCGCGGCTTCGGGCGTAACGCGTCCCACCGGCTCGGAACATCCGGCAATTTCGGGAAGGACGCGCGGGGGGATTCCGAGTTCCGCCTCGGCTTCGGCGTCCCAGCACAGGCGCCTCAAATCAAAGCAGTGCCAGCCGTATCCCTGGCTCGGGTCCTGGCAGATGACTCCGGTCAGACGGTAGACGATATATCCGTTTGACTGAAGGAATGACTGTGCTTCGCGTCCCTCGGGGCGGGAGAGCAGTTCTACCGCTTTCGCGGTGACGTAATTGGAGGTCAGCGGGTTGGGATTCAGCGAGAGCGTTCGCTCCGAAAGAGAGCCGTTCAGCTTTTCGCAGACGCCGCGCAGTCCGTTGTCCATCCAGATGCGGGTGTCGCAGACCGCGTCCCCGCCCGGTCCGATTCCGACGCATGCCCAGCTTTGTCCGTCGACGCCGACGCAGGCGACGTCGGAGGGATCGAGTCCCGAGTCGGACAGGCATTTTCTGATGCCGAGACAGGCGGCGCGGTACCATTCGCGCGGGTCCTGAAGGGCCTCGCCGGGCCGCGGACGCTTCGTTTCGTATCCGAACGAAGCGGACGCGAGAACCTTGCCCCGAACGTCGAAAAGCGCCGTTTTACAGGCGCTTGTTCCGATATCTATGCCGCACAGGGCGATCAAGAAAGCACCCCGCTTATCGCGGCGAATAGTTCGCCGTATTCGCAAAACGCCGGCAGATCGGGGTTGTCGCGGATGATCGCGGGCGTCGAACGGAAGAGAAATCCCGCCTTCGAGGCACGGATCATCCCGAGATCGTTGTAGCTGTCGCCGGCGGCGACCGTCTCGAATCCGATCGACTGCAGGGCGCGAACCGTCGACAGTTTGGAGTTTGCGATCCGCATGCGGTATCCGGTAATCTCGCCGTCGGGAGCGGTTTCAAGCGTGTTGCAGAAGATCGTCGGCATCCCGAGTTTTTTTATAAGCGGCAGCGCGAACTGTGTGAAGGTGTCGGACAGTATGACAACCTGCGTCTTCTCGCGCAGGGCGTCGAGAAACTCGCGTGCGCCTTCGTAGGGATCTATCCGTGAGATGACTTTCTGTATGTCTCCGAGCTTCATTCCGTGCTCGCGCAGGATGCCGATGCGGTATTTCATAAGTTTGTCGTAATCGGGTTCGTCTCTCGTCGTGCGGCGCAGTTCGGGGATGCCCGAGGCATCGGCGAAAGCTATCCAAATCTCGGGGACGAGGACGCCCTCCATATCAAGGCAGACAACAGTCATTGTTTTCTCCATATTATTACAGCTGAAACCGTGTGTTCAGCCGTGCGTTAAGGCAATACCGCACAATTCGCGTGCGTGTATTGGCGAGATATTTTTGTGCCTGTTTTGACCGAGAAATCGCAGGAAAACAGGCGGTTTTTCAAGATTTTGACGTCATAACAGGCGCAAAAAGAGCCGTCAAGACGCGTGCGCGAATTGTGCGGTATTGCCTTAATCAATCCAAAGACGGTCAGGCGTCGTATCCGCGGTCTCCGCCCGAACAGGGAGAGTCGAACATTCCGCGCAGATCGCAGGACCAGACGCCGTCGGTCTCGCGAAAGCCGATCGCCCGGACGAGAAGCCGGCTGCCTTCGTCTACCGCGGGAAGAAAGACGGCGCGTTCGGCTCCGCAGGTCTCCATAAAGGAGAGGGCGGCGCGGCCCATGACGTACATCGGCTGAAAAGTCTCGTGCCCGGGTATCGACGCGAGGGAGAGTATCTTTCCGCCTTCAGGCGCGAGTTTGAACTGGCAGACTCCGCAGAAGACCTCGTCGGCGTAAGCCGCGTACGCGAGCGCGTCGGGAATAAATACGGATCCGCAGGCGGAGCAGAGCTCCTCCTGCAGGGTCTTAGTCTGAATCGGAAGGACCTTGAGCATAAAACTCACCTCCGTCCCCGTTCTTCGCGAGTTTTTTGAGCACAGATACCTCTGAGTCGGACAGAATCCGGTATTTTCCCGGCGCGATTCCGTTAACCGATACCGTGCCGATCCGGACGCGCTTGAGACGCTTTACTTCAAGTCCGGCTTTCTCGCATATGCGTCTTATCTGCCGGTTTCTGCCCTCGAAAAGGGTGAATTCGATTCGGCACCCGTCGGAGAGACGGTCGATTAGGGCTACCTTCGCCGGCATCGTCTTCCTGCCGTCGATCACTATCGGCTCGGCGAGCGAGGCGATGACCTCGTCGTCGGGATTTCCGGCGACGCTCACCCGGTAGACCTTTGCCAGATGATATTTCGGATGCGTAAGCAGATTGGCGAAGTCGCCGTCGTCGGTGAGGAAAATCAGTCCTTCCGACGCCATATCCAGCCGCCCGACGGGATAGAGCCGCCGGCCTAGGTCGGATACGAGGTCGGTAATCTTCTTCCGCCCTTTTTCGTCGTCGGAAGTCGACACGTACCCGCGCGGCTTGTTGAGCGCGACGACGGTGCGCGTTTTCGTTTTAGGAGTAATACCCCGACCGTTCCAGACGACGCGGTCTTCCCCCTGAGTTACCCTGTCGCCGATCGCGGCAACGGCTCCGTTGACTTTAACCTTGCCGGCTTCGATCTCGCGCTCGGCGGCTCGGCGGGACAGTACTCCGCAGTCGGCGATGTATTTTTGAAGTTTGACGCTGTTCATTTAAGGCGATCGCTTCACCGAACTCCTGAATTATTCGGCTGCGGCGGTGTCTGCGGTATCGGCGGACGCGACTTCGGGCTCGCCATCGTTTTTCTTCGAGAAGAGCGCCTTGATTTTCGCTATGATCTCGGGAGAACGCTCGATGACGTCGGCCACCTGTTCGATGGGCCCCTGGGGAGTATCCATGCCGACGTTCAGCATCTCGACGCGTCCATCGGGCGAAACTACGAGGAAACCGACGGGAACCACCGACAGACCGGTGCCTCCGCCGCCTCCGAAGTTCTGCAGTTTGTTCTTGACCGCCTCTTCGCTCTTGCCGTTGAAATCAAGGCCGCCGGAGGCAAATCCGACCGATATTTTGGAAACCGGAATGATGACGACTCCCTGAGGGGTGGTGATCGCGTCTCCGATCACCGTGTTGGCGTCTACCATCGAGCGGATGCTCTCGAGCGACGCGCGGATGACTTCCTGAAGTTTGTTGTCTCCAGCCATGTGAATTAACCTCCGTATACTCACGCCGGGCGGTTTCCGGCGGCAGTTTTATCTGATGATTTATTGTTTTTTGTTTTTGGACCCGCCGCTCTTTTTCCCTTCGGCGAAGTAGGTTTTGAGCGCGGTGAATCCGGTTCTGAGGATAAGATCGAACATCTGCCAGACGAGAAGGGAAAAACCAACCTCGACGTCGGCCGACGTTTTTTCCGAAAGATAATCCGCGTGAATATCGACGTCGGCCTGCGCGGCTCCGCGGAGATTTCCGGCCGAGTCGAGCAGCGCGGCGATTCCGAAGGCGGCCTGCGATATCGCTCCGTAGAGAATCGCGGTCGACGCGGCGTCTCCCGTCGCGACGGCTATATGCAGCCGGGCGACCCTGACGCGCAGATGCTTTGAAAAGCGACGTGCGGCGACCGACAGGGCAGAGAAGGCGGTTTTGACGATTCTCAGTATATCCGGCTTTTCCTTCTTCTTTTCGGCCTGCCTGTCCTTTTTGGCCTTTTCCGCGGCTTTCGCGGCTTTAGCGGCTTTCCTGCGCGCGGCCTTTTCGGATTTGCGCCTGCGGGCGGCGATCTTTTTCACCGACCAGTCGGAGGGGCGGATCTTTTTTTCTTTTCCGGGAATTATCCGGAAAGGAATGCCGCAGACGGTAACCGTCACGGCGAGGTCGCCGTCGTATTTGATCACCGCGCCGGCCCGTACGAACGACAGGGCGATCAGAAAGAGAAGAACGGCGGAAATTATATAAACGGCTGTCATGGCGGATACACGGCGTCCGCCTCTGTCACGCGCGGCTTCATATCTTTTCAGTCCCCGTCGGGAGAGGCGTTTTCGGCGGCGTCGCCGGCGCCTTCCCCTTCGTCGGTCCGGGTCGTCGCCGCGGCGATCGCCGATACGACGGATCCGGCTTCGGGGAGATCCGAAATTGACGAGAGTCCGAAAACGCGCAAAAACTTTTCGGTGGTTCCGAAAAGCATCGGTCTTCCGGGCGCGTCAAGCCGTCCGACCGCTTCAATCAGTTCCTTGTCGACGAGCGAGTTGACGGCGTAGGCCGAGTCGACTCCGCGGACCGTGTCGACGAAGGTCCGCGTGACCGGCTGGTTGTAGGCGATCACCGAAAGGACCTCGAGAGCCGAGGCGGACAGATTGCCGCCGCGGCGGATGCCGAGCGCCTCGCGAACGTAGGGAAGATAATCCTCCCTCGTTGAGAGCTGGCAGCTGTCCTCGAAAATGAGCATTATAATGCCGCCCTCACGGTCGGCGTTGCGCACTTCCGCCATATGTTCGGCTATCCTTCGCGCGTCGCGCGGGGTGAGGGAGAGCGCCTGACCTATTTTTGCGTATTCGACCGGATGTCCGGCGGCGAAGAGTATCGCCTCGAGGGCGCCCTCCAGCTTCTTTATTTCGGTCAGCGGTTCAAGCTGAATCTGTTCCATCTTTCCGTTCTTCCCCCGGTCCGGCGTCTCCGGGTTCCGAGTATCCTTCTATCTTTATTCCTTCCGCGAGCCGTCCGGCAAATTCCGGGTTTACGGTAAACTTCGCGTCGGTCCCGCAGATGTTGCCGAAGTCCTCTCCGGGGTCGGCGAGCAGGAGCCGCTTCATTTTGACCAGTTCGAGCACACCGATAAAGATGGCTACGAGTTCGGGGCGGTCTTCCGCGTCGAGCAGAAGCTCGCCGAGCGTCGCTCCGGTTTCCTCGCGCCCTTCGAAATGCTTGATGATTCCGAGAATCTTCAGCTCGACCGGAACCACGCGGCGGGTGACCAGCGGTTTTACGATATTTTCGGCGGCGATCTCTTTGGCGTCAAGCTCGGCGAGCATCCGGCGCATCAGCGCGTAGAGCCGTTCGACGTCCTGATCGGCGACGTAGGTGCGGTCGGGCGAAATATCCTCCGAATCCTTCTGCAGACGCCCGGAGTAGATCGCGTAGCGGCCCGCGAGGATCGCGGCGGCGCGTTTTGCGGCCTCGAGACGCGCGATGGCGTCGGCGAGTTCCTTCCGCGGGTCCTCTTTGTCGTCCTCCTCGCGGGGCAGCAGCATCCGGCTTTTTATCAGCAGAAGCTCGCTTGCCATTACGAGGAATTCGGCCGCGAGTTCGATATTCATTTCTGCGGCCGTTTCGATATATGCGGCGTACTGCTCGCAGATTACCGAAATCTGAATGTCCCGGATGTCCATCTTGTTCTTCTGAACGAGCGACAGAAGCAGGTCGAGCGGACCTTCGAAAGTTTCGAGACGGTAGGTGATTGCGTTTTCCATGATCAGCTCCCGATAAAGAAGAGCGCCTTGTCCCAGATAAATACGATACCGTCCATTATCAGTCCCGCGAGAGCGCTGAAGGGAATCTGAATGATTCCTGTCCAGAGCAGGACGAGGACGCCGATCATAATGAACCTTTCGTATTTCATAATCGCGAAATACCATTTCGCCGGCAGAAAGATGAAAAAGATGCGCGAACCGTCGAAAGGAGGAATCGGAAGCAGGTTGAAGACCGCGAGAAAGCAGTTTAGCAGCGTTCCGTAATACAGGAACACGTAAAGGTAATAGAAAAAGCTGTCAAGTCCGTCCGATCCCGACAGCAGGACGGTTTTGAGAGTAACCGTCATCAGCAGTCCGAATATTACGGCAAGCAGAAGATTGGACAGCGGACCCGCGGCCGCCGTAATCGCCATCCCGCGCCGGGGATTTTTGAAGTTGCGCGAGTTGACCGGCACCGGCTTGGCCCAGCCGAATCCGAACAGGAGCATACAGGCAAATCCGATGGGGTCGAGGTGCTTCAGGGGATTGAGCGTCAGGCGCCCGAGATTCGCCGCGGTGCTGTCGCCCATCTTTTTCGCGACCCAGCCGTGCGCGTACTCGTGCACCGAAAGAGAGAATACGATTATCGGAACTGTCAGGAGGACGTTTACGATCACGTCCGTGACCGAGTTTCCGGATGATAACAAATGTCTCAGCATGTCTTTACCGGATTCCTGTCTCTTTCAGTATGAGACGCCGGATTTCTTCCTTTCCTTCGCCGGTCTTTCCGGAAAAGGGAATTATCGCAAGCGCCGGTTTGACGTCTTCGCGTGCCGCGAGGGCTTCGAGCGCCGCGGCGCGAGCCGTTCTGTTCGGCTTGTCCGCCTTAGAGGCGACGACGGCGAACGGAATGCCCCGCTCCGAGAGGAAGGAAAACATCAGTTCGTCGTCGGCGGTCGGACCGACCTCGAGATCGATCAGCTGAAGGACGATCTTAATCCGGTCGGCCGACGGGTTTTTCGTGAAGAAGCCCTCGGTAAGCGCCGACCAGCGCGCCCGGTCCTCGGCCGCGCGGCGGGCAAATCCGTATCCCGGAAGGTCCACAAGGAGAAACGCGCGGTCGACGCGGTAGAAATTGACCGTGACCGTCTTGCCGGGCGACGAGCTGACTCTCGCCAGCGACTTTCTCCCGAGTACGGTATTGATCAGCGTGCTTTTGCCGACGTTGGATCTGCCCGACAGCACCGCCTGAGGAAGCGGAGCCGACGGAAAATCCGATATTCTTCCGGCGCAGACGAAAAGCTCGGACGAGGAAAAGTTAACTGCCATTTTGCGGTTTCGCCTTTTTCTTTCGGGAGCGGTCAGATTCTGACCGGCTGCGCGGGACTCCGCAGATCGGTTCCGATCCCGGGCCCGCCGGCGGCGGTTTCGGGCAGAGAAGCTTCGTCGGCGTTCTCCGCGGTAGGGAGCAGTGCGATCTTCAGCACTTCCGCGGCGCGTGAGGCGGGAAGGAAGATGATATGCTCCTTAACTTCGGGAGCGACCTCGTCGAGGTTCAGCATGTTTTCGGCGGGAATGACCACCGTGCGGATCCCCGCCGCGTAGGCGGCGGTCGTCTTTTCGCGCAGTCCGCCGATGGCGAGCACGCGGCCGGTGATGGTGACCTCTCCGGTCATCGCGACGTCGTGCCTGACGGGGCGCCCGGTGAGCGCGCTGACGAGCGCCGTCACCATGGTGACTCCGGCCGAAGGACCGTCTTTCGGGACGGCTCCCTCGGGGAAGTGTATATG
>JAGDAM010000253.1 GCA_017959485.1 Clostridia bacterium | reverse complement strand
GTTTTTATGAGTATTTCTTTTATGAGTATTTCTTTTATTTACAGTAATAAGCGCTGACTGCTTTTTTCATATCCGCGTACATATAAAGCGAGCCGAGACACACGACGGGAAGATTGGACTCTTTCGCGAACCTTACCGCGGATTCAACCGCCTCTTCATAGGAAACGCACGCCTCGGACTTGATCCCGAGTTCCGAATACTTCTCGGCAAGTACCGCGGCGTCAAGGGCGCGCACTCCGGGCGGAGTGACGCAAAAAACTTTTTCGGCGCAGGCGGATATCATGCCGGCGCACTTTTTCCAGTCCTTGTCCGCAAGCATGCCGCTCACGAACACCGCGCGTCCGCCGAAATATTCATTAACGCTTTCAAGCGCCGCGGCAACCCCTTCGGGATTGTGACCGCCGTCGTAAACAAATACCGGATCGCGCCCGAGCAGCTCGAATCTTGCGGGCCACGTTACCTTGTCAAGGCCGAGACGGACGGCGCGCGTTCCCGTCACAATCCCGCGGCTCCCGAGGATTTTTACCGCGGAGAGCACGTTTTCGGCGTTAGCGAGCTGATAATCCCCGAGCAGCGGCAGTTTCAGTCCCTTCACCCGCCCGTAGTCGAAAACGGTTCCGTCGAGCGTGAAAAACGCGTCTGCCGCCTTTCGGGACGGGCGGAAGAGCCGGCTTCCCCGCTCTTTTGCGACCGTTTCGATGACCTTGCCGGCGGCGGAATCGTCCCCGCACCAGAGTACCGGAACGCCCGGCTTTATGATTCCCGCCTTTTCCGAAGCGATCTTCTCGGTCGTGTCGCCGAGTATCGACGTGTGATCGAGTGAGATACCGGTGATCACCGAAAGCAGCGTACGGTCGGGATCGATGACGTTCGTCGCGTCGAGACGTCCGCCCATTCCGACTTCGAGCACCACCGGATCGGCCTTCTTTTCGGCAAACCAGAGCATCGCGGCGGCGGTTATCAGTTCAAACTCGGTCGGACGGTCCTCCATGGCCTCGGCCGCCGGTCTGATCTTTGTAAGTATCCCGGCGAGCTCGCCGTCGCCGATCGGCTCTCCGCGGAATCTCATCCTCTCGTTGAAACGGACTATATACGGAGACGTGAAAAGGCCGGATCCGTATCCGGCCGCGCGGAGTATCGAGTCGGTCATGGCGCAGAACGAACCCTTGCCGTTCGTTCCGGTCACGTGGATGAAGCGCAGCTTTTTTTCGGGATTGCCGAGCTTCGCGAGAAGTTCCGAGACCCGTTCGAGTCCCGGACGCGTTCCGCCGAAAAAACCGCAGTGAACGAATTCGAGCGCTTCTTCGTAATTCATTGTCATTCCTTCCCGTCAGACGGCAGATGCCGCGTCACGTCGGACAGATGCGAGGCTATCTCGCGGTTGAAAAGCAGTGTGCGAATGAAGAAAAACTCGACGGTGCCGACTCCCAGCGAGATGGCGGCTCCGATAACGATCCCGATTTTCGGCATGCCGAAATAGACAATCTTGGCAATCGATTTGATCAGTACCTGTCCGATCGCGTGCGAAAGCGCTACCGAAACCGCGAGCGAGAGCGAAAAACGGAATTTCTTTGAAAACTTCCCAAAAATCATGGGAACGAGTCCTGAAATTATCCCGACCGCGGCTGCTCCTACCGTAATCACCGGATTGACCGCGGGGTTGGGAGAACAGAGACAGGAGACCACGTCCGCGCCCGCGCCCACAGCGGCTCCCCAGATCGGTCCGAAAAGAAAACCGGAGATAATTATCGGGAAATTCTCAAAAGTGACCCTGTAGTAAACGTCCCAGGTAAATGCGGTCTTGCAGACGATGCCTATAACCACGCTGAGCGCCATCAGCATCGCGTTGAGCACGAGCGTCCTTACCAGTGAGGAACTGCTTCCCGAACGTTTCATAACGGATCCCCTCTCTTTTTTTGAGTGCAGATAATATTATCTAAAATTATACTCTTACGGCCGCCAAATGTCAACAATAATGAACAAAAGAGTTGAACAATACCGTTAGATATGATAAAATATAATATTAGATTACTGCGTAAAACACTACATCGGATTACTGTTCCGGCGGTATGCCGGACCGACTGAAAGGAACGGATTATGTATTCTGACAACGCCGTCTGGATGGCTTCATCCGACAAAAGACTGTATCTTCTTCCGAAACTTGCCAACCGTCACGGGCTGATTGCCGGAGCCACCGGCACGGGAAAGACGATAACCATGAAGGTCATGGCCGAATCCTTTTCGGATATGGGCGTGCCGGTGTTCTTCAGCGACGTCAAGGGAGACCTTTCGGGCACCGCCCTTCCCGGCGTCGACAGCGAGAATATGCAAAGCCGGATAGCCCGGTTCGGTATCGAAAACTTCTCCTACACCGGATATCCGGTCAGATTCTGGGATATTTTCGGCGAGCAGGGGATCCCGGTCAGAGTCACCGTCTCGCAGATGGGACCGATCCTTCTCTCCCGCCTCTTCGGACTGTCAGAAGTCCAGGCAGGAGTCCTCAATATCGTGTTCAGAATAGCCGACGACAACGGTCTGCTTCTGATTGACCTCAAGGATCTGCGCGCTATGCTCTCCTTTGTCGGAGAAAACCGCGCCGAGTATACAGTGACCTACGGAAACGTCTCGGCGGCCAGCATCGGAGCCGTCCAGCGGGCGCTGCTCGCCTTCGAGAACGAAGGGGGCGCCGACGTCTTCGGAGAGCCCGCTCTCGACATCCGCGACTGGATGCGGACCGACGTCAGCGGAAGAGGTTATATCAATATTCTCTCCTCTCAGCGGCTGATCAAGTCGCCCACCGTCTACGCCACCTTCCTGCTCTGGATGCTTTCCGAACTCTTCGAGAAGCTTCCGGAGGTCGGCGATCCCGACAAGCCGCGTATGGTTTTCTTCTTCGACGAAGCGCACATGCTTTTCGACGGCACGCCCAAGGCGCTGCTTCAGAAAATCACACAGATTGTAAAGCTGATCAGGTCCAAAGGCATAGGCGTCTATTTCGTCACCCAGTCTCCGTCCGACATCCCGGACGAGGTGCTGGCTCAGCTTTCAAACAAAGTCCAGCACGGACTGCGCGCCTACACGCCTTCCGAACAGAAGGCGGTCCGCGCCGCCGCCGCGGCGTTCCGGACCAATCCGGCCTTTAAGACCGAAGAGGTTTTGATGTCGCTCGGCACCGGAGAGGCGCTCGTCAGCTTCCTTGACGAAAAGGGCGTTCCGGCGATAGTCGAAAACGCGAGAATCCTTCCCCCGCGCAGTCTTATGGGACCGGCGCCTGAGGACGTGATAAACCGCATCGTGCTGACCGACGAATTCGATCTGAAATACCGCGAACCGGTCGACCGCGAATCCGCTTATGAAAAGATCAACGCCGCCCGTGAGATCATCGAACAGGAGCGCGCTACGGAGGAAGAAGCGGCAGAAAAAGAAAAAGCCGCGAAGAAAGCCGAAAAGACTTCGTCGAAGAGCACC
>JAGDAM010000023.1 GCA_017959485.1 Clostridia bacterium | reverse complement strand
CGGATTCCTCATTTTTCGTTTACGCTATCGTTACCCTCACCCGTCACGGCCTCACCCTGCTCGGCTGCGCCGAGCCACCCTCCCCCGGGGGAGGGTGCAGGACGCGGTGTTGCAATAAGTCTCACTCAGTCAACGTAATCCATCGGATCAATCTTCATCATCGGAAGAAGCCGCGTGATGAGTATCCGGTATCTCATATACGCGTGATACTTCAGCGCCTCTTCGAACAGCTCGTCCGAAACGTGGACTTCCTCCAGTTCGGTCGCGCAGCCGGCGCGCTTCATCTCGTCGCAAAGCACGTCGGGATCGGGCACTCCCGCGAAAATCATCTCGCGGATCTTCGGCCAGCAGGCCTTCAGATGCGCGGGATCGACCTTGTCGGTGATGCTCGGATTGTTGAGCTTTTTGACGTCGGGCAGCTGGTCGGCCGTGAAATGCGTATAAATCTCGTCCCAGTCGGGATTATCCTTTACGGGATCGATCTCGGTCACGCGTTCGGCGAGATTCCGGTAGAGCCGGCAGAGCTTGAGCGTTGCGACTCCGACCTTCTTGCCGTGATATTCCGGCCAGATTCCCCGAGCCACTTTGTAGCACTCGAGATAGTGCGATACCACGTGCTCGGCGCCCGACGCCGGTCTCGAGGAGAGCGCCAGCTTCATTGCGAGTCCGGAGAGCACAAGCGCCTCCATAATCGCTCCGGCCGCCTCCTCGCTGTTCTTGGTGACCATATCGGTAAGGTCGATGCATTTCTGCAGGGCTCCGAGAGTTATCTGCGCCACGTTCTCGCAATAGTATTCGCCGATGAGCAGGTTCGCTATCCTCCACTCGAGTATGCCGAGGTATTTCGCGACCATGTCTCCGTATCCCGCGGCTTTCAGCTCGACGGGAGAGGCGGCGAGGATCCTGGTATCGGCGAGAATGACCGCCGGCTGCCTGACCTTCCAGGACTCTTTGAAGTTGTTCGAGATAATCGGAGCGGTATCAGAGGCGAAGCCGTCCATCGAGGGAGCCGTCGCGAAGATGCAGAAGGGCAGATCCTTTTCGAAGGAGGCGACGCGGCAGATGTCGTTGAGCGAACCGGTACCGACCGAGATGATTCCTCCGACGTCGGAAGCCAGCGCCTCGACCTCGCGCACCTGCTCGACGCGGGCGTATTTCATGTTCCTGTAGATCAGCTTTTTCAGTTCGAATCCCGAGGCACAGAGCGCCGCGGTCAGTCCTTCGGCCTCGGATACGCCGAAAGTGTTGTCGTCGGCCACGAGCAGCAGCTTCTTCGGGAATCCGGCGCCGTCGAGAATGCGTCCCGTGTCCTTTGTCAGTCCGGAATAGATTTCCACGACCTTGGTATCAAAGGTGTGAGGTCTGCCGCAGGGGCAGTTTTGCAGTGAGTCGGTCAGTTTTTTAAGATCCATTTCAGTTTCCTTCGGTTAGTATTTTATTAATATCTACTGTCATAAAGGTTTTTTCGACCCTGAATCCGTGCAGCTCGACGGCGTATTCGATTATGATCTTGCCGGTCGTCATTATCCTGTTGTCGAGTTTGCGGCAGGTGGTTGTGATCTCGATGGCGGATCCGTGCGCCGAATTGAGGCAGATATGTCTGCGACCCTCCTCGACTACGAGCAGCATCGGAGTCCCGTTCCGCTCGTATCCGCGGCGTATAGTCACGATTCCGGGATCGTTTTTGGCAAAGGAAAGGTCGAACGACGTTCCGGTTATAAGCTTACGGCTGACGGTGACGATTCCTTCGCGGGTGCGGACGGTTCCTTCGCCGATGTCGGTAAACCGGCTGCGCGGCGGCTCGCCTCCCTGACCGCCCGGCTTTGCGCCGGTGAAATCGATGAGCTGCGAGTCGACTCTTATCTTGATTTTGGCTTTAAAACTCATTTTTGTGATTACTTACAGTGGGGTTGCTTATTTTGATACTTTTGCGAAGATGTGCCAGCCCGAGTCCGACAGGCAGGCGATGATGCCCGACGAAGCTCTCGTGATCTCGGTATAGCCGTCTCCGAAGGCGATGACGACGCGCCCTTCGGTGTCGATCACTCCGCGTGTTCCGTCGGACAGCCCGAGTACGCACAGTCCCTCGATAAAGGGTTCGGCGGATGTGAATACCGGGTCGGCGATCCAGCGCTCAAGGACCGTGCTGTAGCAGCCGTAGAGGCCGCCGCTCTCGAGGATGATCACGCCGTCCGAATAGGCCGTCATAGTATAGCCGGAGGGTATCTTGTACTCTTTTCCGCGGGAGTCGACGAGAACGTCGCGGTCCTCCGCATAGAAGCCCTCGTAATAGTCGGGGACGGAGATCTCGCGCAGACGGATAAGTCCGTGATCGAAATAGTAGCTGCCCATCGCGCTCAGGTCGGGCAGCACCGGCTCGGTATAGTAGCGTCTCGTGATATAGCCGACGGTAGAACTCGTCGACGTGTCGTAGTCGTTCTTCGTGACCGCGGTGTTCCCGTTGCGGTTGATGACCGATATGTGTCCGAGGTCGTCGACGACCACTGCGTAGTTTTCGCAGAAATTGAAGGCCTTTGCGTATCTGTATCCCGATTCCCAGCTTATCTTTTCACTGTAATAAGTGCTCTGGCTGCGGGAGAGGGAATAGGTTTTTCCGGCGTTGTATTCCGGCTGCTTGGCCGCGAATATGAAGCGCCAGTTGTAATAAACGGTCGTAAGATTGAGCAGCGTATGCGGCTCCTCCGTGGATACCGGTTCGGTCGGCTCCGGAGTCGTAACTTCCTGCGTCGTCTCTTCCGAGCTTTCTTCCGGAAGCGTGTCGCTCCCGGTTTCGGTTTCCGAGGTCCAGCCGGCAGTGTCGGCCCCGGTTTCGCCGGAAGCTGATTCGGCGGGATCCGAAGACGTTTCTCCCGCAGGTTCGGACGCGGCCTCGGTACCGGAGGCCGTGTCCCCGGTTTCCGGAGCAGAGGTTTCCGTAGCTGAGGTTTCCGCAGGCGTCGTTTCGGTTGTCTGCGCGTCGGCCGTGTCGGCCGCGGCCGTTTCCCCGAGCGTCGTTTCGGACGTATTGGCTGAGGTTTCGGCGTCGGTGCCCGAAACGTCGGTCACGGTGTCGCCGGTGAGAACGTCTGTCTGCGTTGCGTCGTCAGTCGGGACTCCGGTTTCGGGAGGCCCGGCGGTGGGTTCGGGTTCAAGCGTAGTCACGGGCTCCGGAGTCGTCGCCGTCAGCGCTGCACGGCTTTCTTCCGCGATCTGCTTTTTGGCGATCTTCAGAGCGTAGGCGAAGGGTTTCGAAGATTTGGCGATAATATCCGCGTATCTCGCGTCCGCCTCGCAGATCGGTTTGGCGAGCCGCCAGTTGACCGCGAATCTCGCGTAGACGTAATACTCGTCGATGAACACCGAATGCGTCGTCGGAGCGAGCACCGCCCATTTCTTCAGCTTAGAGTCCTCGGCTCCGTAACGGGCCGGATAGTCGAAATAAAGTCCCCGTCCGTCGCGTTCGTCAATATAGTCCGACTCGAGGAAATCGCCTGTCAGTTCGTCTATATAGTAATATTTGTTGTTGTTTATGAAGAGAGGACGGTTGGAGGTGTCCCTCGTGTACGCCGGAGTGACTTCGGAAGCGGGGTATACGCCGATGAGGATTCCGTAAGAGGAATAGATTGCGAGCGCCGATTTTGTGATGACCAAGTCGCGGTCTTCCGCCCTGACAAGTTTTTCCGGGTCGTCCGGAGAGGGAAGGTATTTCGGGAAGATCGAGGTGGCGTCGCGCTTTCCGACGTCGACGATTATATAGCCCATATAGAGCTCGACCGAATTGCGCGTTGCCGTCTTTTTCGCGACCTCGGTAAACAGAATTCCGGCAGAAGCCGCCGCGAAGTACGTGACCGTTTTTTTCGATCCCGTGTCGCGCAGGGCAAGGTTGCTCTCGTCTATAACTATCTCCGCGAGGCGCATGCCCGAATTCCAGTCGGCGTCGGTCACGTGATATCCCGCGTTGACGAAATCGGTGAGATATACCGGCACCTCCTGCCGGCTGCCGGACGTCGCGTCGCCGGTATTCGTACCGGTCCGATCCGCCGAAAGCTCGTCGGTTGCCTCGGTTTCGTTCCCGGTCGTCCCGGCCGCGTCGGAATCCGGCGAGGATGAGGACGATCCCGCGCCGGTGTCCGGTATAAGCGGCCTGCCGGTTTCGATCTGTTTGATAGATTCCTCTATCGAGGAGATCTCCGCGGGATAGGAGGGAAGCGGATTGCGCCGAACGAACGGGATCTCAAAAGCCCCGAGAGAATATGAGATTACGGCGGCTGACGCCGCGAAAAAGAGCAGCACCGCTATTATTCGGGTGAGCGCTCCGCTTTTTTTTCTGATTCTTCTCATTTTTCGGTTGTCCCGCGCCCGTGGCGCGGAAGTGCCTTTTATTTATGGTATTCGCGTCCCGCGTTGATGGCGAAGGAGCGGTAGAGCGCCTCTGCGAGCATGACGCGGAAAAGCCGGTGAGGGAATGTCATCGGCGAGAATGAAAGCAAAAGATCCGCGCGGGATTTGACCGACCGGTCGAGTCCGTACGAACTTCCGATAATAAACACGAGAACGGGGAATCGCTCCGCCGCGGAGCCGACCGCTACGGCAAGTTCCTCCGAAGTCATCATCTTTCCCTCGGGGGAAAGAACGCATACAAAGGAGCGCGGGGGTATCAGCCCGAGTATCTTTCCGGCTTCGGCCGAGAGGGCCGCGTCGATTTCCCCGTGCGACGGAGAGGGGGAGAGCCGGCTCTCCTTCACTTCGGCGATCTCCGGAGTGCAGAAGGCGCCAAGACGCTTCAGGTATTCGGCGACGGCGTCGGAGTAGTATTTCTCCCGGACGTTTCCGACGGCGATGATTTTTACTTTAACCAAGAAAGAAGCCCCTCCGGGAAAAGATCTTCGAGAACGAAGAGATAAAAGGCGTCGAGCAGCACCGGCAGGATGAGGGCGAAGACGGCGGCTGCCATCCAGCGGGTCTTTCTTTTGCGCTCCGCGGCGGTCGCGATTGCCTGCTCTTTCTCCTCGGGCGTCATCGAGTCGGGAAGCATTTCGGGAGTCGCCGAAGCCATGACGAGTCCGCGGTTGACCGCAAAATAGAGGATTGCCATACCGCAGGAGAGAACGAGAAAGACGGTGACGGCGGCGGTCTGCGCCTCGGCGCCGAAATTGGTCACGATAAAGAAATAGACGGCGCAGGAGAGCACCGATGCTCCGGCGAGGATCAGCAGCGTTTTAAGCGTTTTCTTTCTGTCGGGACGTTTCGCGTTCCCGCCGGCCTGTCCCGTCCGAACGTCCGCAACCGGACTTGTGCGATTTTTTGATTTACTCATTTAGACAAATATGATTAATATGCTTTCCCCGAAGGTAAGGCGGCCGCGAAAGCGGTGGATTTACAATTTGCCTTCCCCTTTAGGGG
>JAGDAM010000252.1 GCA_017959485.1 Clostridia bacterium | reverse complement strand
TTTGCCTTCCCCTCCGGGGAAGGTGTCGGCGAAGCCGACGGATGAGGGACGGTGGATGAGGCGAAGCGATTCAATTAGTCCTTCGCCCCGCGGGAGCGGGGAGAAGGTGGCTCCGGCGTGCAATCCTGCGCGTTGACGGATGAACAATCGCGCCGGAGACGAATGAGGAGCATCCGAAAAATGATATTCGCTCGTAACACTTGCGGATGAAATATGCTTCGCGTATTGTGACAGGCCGCTCGCATCCTCGGAATGAACGGACGCTGTCACCGCAAACACCGCAAAAAACTCGCCGCCCGGTTCGCAAAAGCGAACCGGGCGGCGATATTAATAATGTGCTTTATTCCGCGTAAATCGGGTATTTGGAACAGAGGTCCGCGACGCCTGCCATGACCGAGACGCGGCGTGCATCGAACTCGAACACGCAGTCGGCGAGCCAGCCGGCTATCTTTCTCATTTCCGGCTCTTTCATGCCGCGCGAAGTGACCGCGGGCGTTCCGACGCGCAGACCCGACGTGACGGTCGGACCGAGCGGATCGTTCGGAATCGAGTTCTTGTTGGCGGTGATATGCACCGCGTCGAGCATTATCTCGAGCTCGCGTCCGGTAACCGGCGTAGAGCGCAGATCGAGCAGCATCAGGTGGTTGTCGGTTCCGCCGCTGACCAGATTTATGCCTCTTTTCAGCAGTCCGTCCGCCATAACCGAGGCGTTTTTCACTATCTGCCGCTGATATTCGGTAAACTCGGGCGTCATCGCCTCTCCGAGCGCCACGGCCTTCGCGGCAATGATGTGCATCAGCGGGCCGCCCTGCGTGCCCGGGAAGATCGCTTTGTCAATCCTTTTGGCGAACTCTTCGCGGCAGAGGATCATTCCGCCGCGCGGCCCGCGGAGCGTCTTGTGCGTCGTCGTCGTGACGACGTCGGAGTAAGGTACCGGCGAGGGATGAACTCCCGCAGCCACCAGCCCGGCGATGTGCGCCATGTCCACCATCAGATAGGCGCCGACCTTGTCGGCAATCTCGCGGAAACGCGCAAAATCGATCACGCGCGGGTAGGCCGACGCTCCGGCGAGTATCATTCTCGGACGGTGCAGTAGCGCCAGCGACTCAACTTCGTCGTAGTCGATGAGTCCGGTCTCCGAGTTCACACCGTAGGAAACGATATTGAAAAACTTTCCGGAGATATTCATGGGAGTACCGTGAGACAGATGCCCGCCCGCCGAGAGCTTCATCGACAGAACGGTGTCTCCGGGAGAGAGCAGCGCCATAAATGCTGCGAGGTTCGCGTTGGCTCCGCTGTGCGGCTGGAGGTTCGCGTGATCCGCGCCGTAGAGGCGGCAGGCTCGGTCGCGGGCGATATCCTCTACCTCGTCAACGTACTCGCATCCGCCGTAGTATCTGTGGCCCGGGTATCCCTCGGCATATTTGTTTGTCAGGATGCCTCCGGCGGCGAGCAGAACGGCTTTCGAGACGATATTCTCGGAGGCGATCAGCTCGATATTGCCCTTCTGGCGTAAAAGTTCGCGTTCGCAGGAAGCGGCGACTTCCGGATCGAACCGGCTAAGTTCTTCGAAAAACATCTGTTATCTCCTTCATGCGTCGCGCCGCGGCGCGGCAGCGTACCTGCCGCGCCGCCCGCGCGCGTCGGATTTTGCGGTATTGACGTCAGTCTTTCTTTCTCGTAAGCAGGACGGCGGCTCCGAGGATCATGACCGGCGCGAGAACGGCGACCGATCCTCCGCAGCCCTTCTTTTCTGTGGATGCCGCGGTGGTTTCGGGAGTTTTCACGGCTGTCGTGACTTCGGCGGTGTTAACCGGAGCCACTGCAGTGGTCTGCTCGGCAGTGGTCTGCTCGTCGGTCGTCACTTCGGTCACAGGCTGTCCGTCGGTCGTAACTTCTCCGGACGCCTCGGTGGTTTCCTCGACGGCGAGCGGATCCCAGGCAACCGTCGTGTTCTCGTTCTCAAGAAGAGCGGCGAGATCGATGACCGGATGTCCGTCGGCGGGGCTTGCCACCCAGACGGCTTTCGAGTTGCCGTCGTTGAGCTTGAGAGTTTCAACCGCGTCGGCGGCCTTGAAATCGTCGGCGGCGACCTTGGTCATCGTCGGATATTCCTGCTCGAGTTCGTCGATCGCGTATGCCTTTTCGGCGTCATACGAGAGGTTGGCGGTGTTGATCCATTTTACGATGCTTCCGGAAATTCCGCCGAAGTTCTCGGGAACCTTCTTGTTGTCGAAGGTGTTTCCGTATGAAAAGCTGTTGAAGATAACGCTGTCGTCGACCGAGTGACCGGCGCGTCCGACAAGTCCTCCGCAGACGTTCTTGGCGTCGGGAGCCGTGCTGTTTTCTCTGATCGTGAAGCTGTTGTTGATCGCGTAGCAGTTGAGTATGTCGCACTTGACGTTGGAGGCGCCCTGGATGCCGACGATTCCGCCGAGGGTGACGTAAGCGTTGCAGAGTTCTCCGCCGCAGTCGAAGGTGAGGTTTTCGGTCGAGCATCCGTTGACGGTAAGGGCTCCCGCCGCTCCGACGATTCCGCCGACGAAGGCGTTTTTGATCGCTCCCGCGGCTACGCCGGTGGCGTCGTCCGGGAAGGATTCGAGCTTAGCGTTCTTCACGCTGCATCCGGTGACAAACATCTGCATGCCGGCTCCGGTGGAGCTTGCGCGTCCCACAAGTCCGCCGAAGGTGGTGCCCATGATCTTGTCGGCGCGTTCAACGTGCACGTTCGAGATCTCGGTGCGGGCTTCGCCGGGAGTGACGGTGATCTGTCCGGCGACGGTTCCCGCGTATTTGTATCCTCTTACAAGGGAGGCCTCGATCGTGAGGTTCTTTATGCTTCCGTCCTTGACGTTTCCGAAGAGTCCGGCGTAATCGCCGATGGTGTCGACGTTAAGACCGGTAATCGTGTGTTCGCCTCCGTCAAAGTTTCCGGAGAATACCGTCGTGGCGCCGATGATCGGCCAGAGCTTGTTTCCGAGGTCGAGATCGGATTCGAGTTTGAAGTAGATCCCCGCGTAGGTCTCGCCTTCGTTGCAGGTCTTTGCGAGTCTCGCGAGATCGTTTTCGGTGAGAAGGATATAGGGGTTGTTCTCTTCGCCTGTTCCTCCGGCGAAAGACGCCGAAGCCGATTCACCGTCCCACGCGGCTGACGCGGGAATAGAGCAGGCAATCACTGAGAAGAGGATCGCCAGTACGACGGCGACCGGGATGAGAGTTGTTTTTTTCATAATACTACTCCGTTTTCAGTTTAATATATTTTTATGACTTCAATCGAATCAGTTTCCGAAATAGTAGTCCTCGATCTTCGTGATGCCCTTGTTGATGGCGGTCAGAGATCTTTTAATGTTTGTGGTGTAGGACGCGGGAGTCCCCAGCGCGTTGGTGCGAAGCGCGTTGGCTGCCGTGTTGCCGAAGGTGGTGACGAAGAGGCGGCCGAGGTCGAAGCTGACCGTGCGGCGCAGGGTGTCGTACATTTCGGCCGCTTCGGCTCCGTCGGAGTATCTGATCTTCATCGTGTTTTCAAAGACTTCCGGCGTGACAAGGCGGTAGCTCTCGGAACCGAGCACCTCGAGAGTCGTCGCGGCGGCTTCGGGGTTGTGCGAGTTGGACGAGACGGCGTACATGGTGAAGGGATGACCTACGTTAGTGCAGAAATCTTCCTGGTCGGCGCTGTATTTCGGCTGCGGTACGATTCCGAAAGAGAACTCGATCTTGCCTTCTTTGCCCTGATCCTTGCCGGCGACTATGAAGCAGCGGTCCATGCAGAAGATCGCGCGCTGTTCAAAGAAGATGTTGCGGATTGTCGTCTTGTCGACGGTGTACACGCCCTGCGACTTGACGAAATCGCCCACCATCGAGCAGAGGTTCTGAGCCTTTTCGCCTTGGAAATCGGGCGAGACTGAGAGGTGTCCGTCGGGGTTCTTGATGATTGCGGTGTATCCGGCGGCCGACTGGAACGCGTCGATGTTGACCTGGTAAATGATCATTCCGTAGGTGTCGCCATCGGATTTTTTGCCGCTGTTGTCGGTGTCCTCATAGATTTCCTTCGTCATACGGAAGAGACGGTCGAGCGTCCACTTTTTCTGTTTGACAAGCTCCTCGGGAGTCTCGGAAAAGTCCGCGTCACCGGTGCGGTCAGCGTAGAGTTTACGGTTGTAGAAGGTTCCGGTCATCATCCAGAGCAGGTTGGTGGAGATATCTCCCGTCGCGAAATAGAGTTTTCCGTTGATGTCGCACTCCTTGGTGAGCGCTTCCGGCCACCAGGGCTTTGACTTGTCGAAATACTCGGAGGTGTTGAGGTTGAACAGATACCCCGAAAGCGCGAGCGTCGGGGGAGTGCGGCTGTAGGTCGCGAAAACGTCGAACAGATGGTCCGACTTCCAGTCGGCCTCGGCTTTGGCGATATAGGTCGACTCAACGCTTGATGATCCCGGGCAGCCGGTATACTGGAGATCGACGCCGAGACGGCTTTCGACGCGGGCGTTTCTCGTATAGATGGCGGAATCTATGTTGTTTCCGTCAATCTCATCGACGAAGAACTCGGTCATCGTGTAGTCGTCCCAGTAGAGGACGTGGATCGTCGTGTCGTAGTTGAGCCCGTCCGGGACGCTGTCGAGCAAAAAGCCCTGGCCGTCGACGGTCGAGGCCTCGGTGACTTCGGCTTCCGTGTCGTTGGTTTGAACCGCCGCGGTGGTGGTATTGGGTTCGCCGGTTTTGGCGCAGGCGAAGAGCGACAGGAGCGTCGCCAGCGAGAGGAGAATCAGTATTGCTTTTTTCATCATGACAATGCCTCATCCTTGAGTTTTTGTTATTTTTGCCCGTCCGTCAGAGCGCGAGAACGTACTCGGCAAGCTCGAAAGCGTACCGCGCGAGCGGCGCTTTCAGCGGATCGGGAAGGTTTCTGAAAAGAGATATCTCGTATATGAAGGCGCCTTTGTAGCCGCTTTCCTTCAGTATCTTCATCACGCCCTGCCAGTTGACCGTCCCCATGAAGGGAAGCTGATGAAGGTCTTTTTCGCCGACGTTGTCGTCGATATGCGTGCAGACGAGGCGGGAGGCGACCTTTTCGAGGGCCGGAAGCTGGTCGATAAACTGGCGGTTGCCGTGTCCGGTGTCCCAGCAGATTCCCTTCTTTTCGCCCGGGAAGGCGTCGCAGAGAGCGATCAGGTCCTCCGGGGTCGAGCCGAAGCGGCGGCGCCCGTCGACGTCGGCCATGTTTTCAAAGGCGAAGCCGACTCCGCGCGCGGCGGCGATTTCGTAAAGCGGAGCGTAGTATTCGAGGTTGAACGCGAGGTCGGCCTCGGCGTCCACGTCGGGTTTTTCGCGTCCTCCTACCGGATGCATTACCGCCCACGGAATGCCGAGACGGGCGTCGATCTCGAGCGCGCGCTTCATCATACGCATGAAGAACTCGTTGTACTCAGAGCCGTTGTCTTCGAGCGACTTGCGTCTCGTCGGCGCCTTCGGATAGGGCGGATGG
>JAGDAM010000251.1 GCA_017959485.1 Clostridia bacterium | reverse complement strand
TTTTCCGCCTTTCCGGCATCGATGTCGCAGAGTGCGACGACCGTCGTATCAACCGTCGACAGTCCCCTCAGATGCGCGCCGCTTATCGCGCCGCAGCCGATCAGAGCTGTTTTCATAAAAGCAAATGTTCCCTTCTCAGTTATTCAGCCGCGAACGGCTTTTTTTTGCCGGACCGCCGCGAAAACGGCAGTCCGGCAAATGAAAGAATGTCTGATGCTCAGATCCTGGCGACGCCGGTCTCGTGAGCCGCTTTGATGACGGCGGCGGCGACGACCTTTGCGACGTCCTTGTTGAGCGCCGACGGAATGATGTTGGTCTCTGAAAGCTCGTTCTCGGGAATAAGGCTTGCGAGCGCGACCGACGTCGCGACCTTCATCTCCTCGTTGATGCGCGAAGCGCGGCAGTCGAGAGCGCCGCGGAAGATGCCCGGGAAGGCGAGCAGGTTGTTGATCTGGTTCGGGAAATCCGAGCGGCCGGTGCCGACGATCCTGGCTCCGCCCTCGAGAGCGAGGTCGGGCATGATCTCGGGAGTCGGGTTCGCCATCGGGAATACGATCGCGTCCTTCGCCATCGTCGCGACCATCTCCTTGGTCACGACGCCGGGGGCCGAAACGCCGATGAAGACGTCGGCGCCCTTGAGCGCGTCGGCGATGGTGCCCTTGAGGTGACCGGCGTTCGTGATCGCCGCCATCTCGGCCTGGGCCGGATTGAGTCTCGGGTCGCCTTCGCAGACGATGCCCTTCGAGTTGCACATGATGATCTTCTTCGAGTCGACGCCGAGTCTGATGAGGTGCTTGGCGATCGAGATGCCGGCGGCGCCGGCGCCGCTCATGGCGACCTTAATGTCGCCGATCTTCTTGCCGACGATCTTGAGAGCGTTGATGAGGGCCGCGGCAACGACGATGGCGGTGCCGTGCTGGTCGTCGTGGAAGATCGGGATGTCGCAGAGCTCTATGAGTCTTCTCTCGATCTCAAAGCAGCGGGGAGCCGAGATGTCCTCGAGGTTGATGCCGCCGAACGAGCCTGAGAGAAGGTATATCGTGCGGACGATCTCGTCGACGTCCTTCGATTTGATGCAGAGCGGGAAGGCGTCGACATCGGCAAACTCCTTGAAGAGGATGCACTTGCCCTCCATGACCGGCATGCCGGCTTCGGGACCGATGTCGCCGAGTCCGAGCACGGCGGTGCCGTCGGTGATGACGGCGACGAGGTTGTTGCGGCGGGTGAGCTCGTAGGACTTGTTCAGATCCTTCTGGATCTCAAGGCAGGGCTCGGCGACGCCGGGGGTGTAGGCGAGCGAGAGGTCCTGTCTGGTCTCTACCGAGACGCGGGATCTGACCTCGATCTTACCGTTCCACTCGTAGTGCTTTTTAAGCGATTCTTCTCTTATGTTAGCCATTTTACTGATCCTTTCGGTGACTGCTCACTCTTCCCACGGGAAGGTGTACTGCTTCAGGCCGAGCTCGTCGCGGACCGCGACAAGTTCCTTCTGAACGGCGGCGTTGACCGGGACGCCGTTCTTTCTGGCGACGCGGATGTCGAACTCCTTCTCGCCGGCGGTATAGATCCTCTCGGCTCCGGGAGCCTTCTCGGAGGCGCGGAGAGCGCGGCAGATGTCGCCGGCGGTCTTTCTGAAGGTGCATTCGCCCATGAAGTGATCGGTGTCGATCGCGAAGAAGAAGTGACCGAGGTGGAATTTCTTCTTGGAGCCGTCCTCGGCGATGCCCGAGAGCTGCTTCATGAAGGGACCGCCTGTGAAGGCCGCCGAGAGGATCTCGACGACGGCGGCGTATCCGTATCCCTTATATCCGGCAAGCTCCTCGCCGGCTCCTCCGAGCGGGCAGAGAGCGGCTTTCCCGGTGTTGAGTTCGGTGAGAATGGCGACCGAATCGGTGTGGTACTTGCCGTCGCGTCCGATAACCTGTCCGGCGGGAGTCGGCTTGCCGATTCTGGCGTAATACTCGATCTTGCCTCTCTGAACGATGGAGGTCGCGCAGTCGAGAACGAAATCGAAGGGCTCGTCGGTGGGAAGACCGAAGGTGAGCGGGTTGGTGCCCATCATATTCTCAACGCCGAAGGTGGGAGCGATCGAAGGACGGGCGTTGGTTCCGGTGATGCCGATGCAGCCCATCTTGGTCGCCATGGTGGCGTAATATCCGGCTATACCGTAGTGGCAGGAGTTCTGAACGGCGACGCCGCCCATACCGTACTTCTTGGCCTTTTCGATAGCCATCTGCATGGCTTTGTGTCCGACGACCTGGCCCATTCCGTCTCCGCCGTCGAGCACCGCGGTGCACTCGGTCTCCTTGAGGACGGTGATGTTGGTAACGGGGTTCTGGATGCCCGCCTTGATTCTGTCAAGGTAGATGGGCTTGAAGCGGTTGACGCCGTGCGACTCGATGCCTCTCTTGTCCGACTCGAGAAGAACGTCGGCGCAGATGATGGCGTCCTGGCGCGGAATGCCGTATCCCACGAAGGAATCGACCACGAAGTTGGTAATTGTTGTCCAGTCGACAACGTTGTTTTTGACCTGATCAGCCATTGTGTTGATTTATCCTTTCTGGTTATAAAATTACTGCGCAATGACACTGTATTCCCAACAATGCCCATAATATTATACCACTAAAGGGGCAACTTTACAAGATGCAATCTTTTTTTATCGGCGCCATACGGCTTTTTTCCGGCCTCTTTGACGCCTTGGGTTATTGACATCGGCCCCCGCTTGTGATAAAATACCGCTTGTGCGGACCCGCGCGGTCCGCAGGAGGCGTGCGTATTGTATCTGATTGAAATGGCCGACAGACTGTTCGGGTTTTCCGAAGCGGATCCCGTCAGAAAAACCGCGATAATAATCGGTTTTGTCGCTGTAATCGAGGGTTTCTTTATATATCTGAGCAACCGCAGGGAGAAAATCATTGCGCTGAAGATTATATCCGACGTGCTGTGGGTCCTGCAGTACGCGCTGTTCGGGACCCTGACGGCGTCGCTCAACAACCTGTTCGCAGTCGGACGCGAGGTTGTGTTTTACCACCGCGGACGCAAAAAATGGGCTGACAGCATCGGCTGGATGTGGTTTTTCATCGTCCTTATGCTGCTCTCCCCTGTCTACGAAATCGTGACGGAGGGCTTTACGCCGGTCATCCTGCTCCCGGCCGTCGCAAGCGCGCTCGCCGCGGTCGCCTTCTACTGCACGAACCGGATAGTTACGAAATCGCTGATGCTGACCTGCACGGTCATGTACCTGATTTACAACGTCATCTATTCCAATGCCATGGGCATCATCGGAACTTTCGGCCCGATAACGTCCACGGTGGCGGGTCTCATCCACGAGTTCGCCGAAATAAAAAGACAAAAAAAGAACGAAGGAGAAAAAACGGAATGAAATACGGTATCCAGATGTACAGCGTTCGCGACCTCGCGTCGCGCGATCTTGAGGAAGCGATAAGAGCCGTCGCCTCCTTCGGGTATTCTTACGTTGAATACGCCGGATTCTTCGGCAAATCCGCGGAAGACGTCGCCTCCTGGCAGCGTCGCTGCGGCGTGAAATGCCTTTCCACTCACACCGGATGGGGCGAGATCCTTCCCGACAAACTGGCGGGTACGGTCGAATACCACAAAACGATCGGCTGCCCGAATATAATCATTCCCGGAGCCGACCTGTCTGACGACGACAAAATCGCCGCCTTCTGCTCAGCCGTCAACGCCGCGCTCCCGGTCATAAAAGACGCCGGACTGACGCTCGGTTACCACAATCACAGCCGCGAGTTTGCGCTCCGTCCCGACGGCCGCTGCGTCTGGGATATTCTCGCGGAAAAAACTGATCTTTTGTTTGAAATCGACACTTTCTGGGCATGGGGAGCCGGACGCGACCCGGTCGCGATGATGAAGAACATGCGTGACCGCGTGCGCTTCATCCATATCAAGGACGGTATCCGCGGGGGCGAGGGACGCACGCTCGGAAAGGGCGAGGCGCCGGTCCGCGAAGTGCGCCGCGCGGCAGCCGAACTCGGTATGACCGTGATAGTCGAAAGCGAAACGCTGAAGCCCGACGGACCGACCGAAGCCGCCGAATGCATCGCGTATCTGCGCCGGCTCGACGCCTCGGACGTCGCGACTTTATAAATCAATTTTTCGATTAACATACAAAATTTAAACGTTTTTCGCCGGCGGATTTTCCTCCGGCGAAAACTTGTTTGCAAAAAACTTGACAATTAGGGCTTTCGGTTGTATAATATCTTGATTGCCCATTTGAATAAATACTGAAAGGAGAAATAATGCCCGAAAGAAAAAAAGAAAAGAAACAGACGAAAACACCGCCCGTTTCCAACCGCAAAGTGAAGCAGGCAAAACCGACCGGAAAACACGTTCGCGTCATCCCTCTCGGCGGTATCGGCGAAGTCGGAAAAAACATGACTCTCATCGAGTATGAGAACGATATCGTCATAATCGACTGCGGACTCGGATTCCCCGAAGACGATATGCCCGGGATTGACCTTGTAATTCCGGATTTCGCTTATCTTGAAGCAAACAGACTGAAGATCCGCGCCGTCTTTCTGACGCACGGACATGAAGATCATATAGGCGCCATACCCTACTTCCTCCGCTCGTTCAACGTTCCGGTCTACGGGACCGCTCTCACGATAGGAATAATCCGCAACAAACTGCGCGAGCACAAGCTCGGTTATACTCCTCAGCTGATTACCGTTCACGCCGGAGACCGGGTCCGCGCGGGAGTGTTCGAAGCCGAATTCATACACGTCAACCACTCGATACCCGACTCCTGCGCGATCTGCGTCTCGACCCCGGTCGGAAGAATCTTCCACACCGGAGACTTCAAGCTTGACGTCTCGCCCATCGAGGGCGAAATGATGGACCTCTCGAGGATCGGGGAACTCGGCAGCCAGGGAATCAAACTGATGCTCTGCGAGTCGACCAACGCGGAACGGCACGGATACACCCCGTCCGAGCGCAGCGTCGGAGGAGTTCTCGAAACGGTTTTCGGAGCCCATCCCGACAAGCGCGTAGTCGTCGCGACCTTCTCGTCTAACGTACACCGCGTAATGCAGGTCATCGACGTTTCGGTAAGATACGGACGGAAAGTCGCCTTTACCGGACGCAGCATGCAGACGGTCATCGCGGCCGCGATCGAACTCGGTTATATGACCCCGCCGCCCGACGCCATCATCGACATCGACGAGATGAAACGGTACGCACCCGGCAAGCTGACCCTGATAACCACCGGAAGCCAGGCCGAGCCGATGTCGGCGCTCTACCGCATGGCCTTCGCCGATCACTCGCAGGTGACGCTCGGTCAGTCGGACGTCGTCGTGCTGTCCTCGAGCGCCATCCCCGGTAACGAGAAACTGATCGGACGCATAATCAACGAACTCGCGCACAACGGGATAAAGGTCATCAACGACACCGTGTATTCGGGAGTTCACGCCTCGGGTCACGCGTGCAGCGAAGAGATCAAGATGATGATACAGCTCTGCCGTCCCGCCTTCTATATGCCGGTACACGGAGAATACCGTCACCTTACCGCCAACCGCGAAATCGCCTCTTTCGTCGGAATTCCGCCCGAGAGGATAATCGCAGCGGACATCGGAAGCGTGGTCGAACTCGGCCGCTCGCGCTGCGCCGTCAGCGGAAGCGTTCCCTCGGGACGGACCATGATCGACGGACTCGGCGTCGGCGACGTCGGGAAAGCCGTTCTGCGCGACCGCAAGCACCTCTCCGAGGACGGAATTGTCATCGTTTTCGCGTCGGTCGACCTCGACGCGCGCCTCGTTATTACTCCCCCGGAGATAATCTCGAAGGGATTCGTATATCTGCCGGACGCCGAGGAACTGATCAATCTCGCCAAGGCGACCGCGGCCGACGAACTCGCCGACGCGGTAGGCAGCGGAAGGCGCAGACGTCAGGACCTCGAAACCATCAGGGAACGCGTAAGACGCGCCGTGCTCAAGCTTCTCATCGGCAAGACCGGCCGCAACCCGATAGTCATCCCCTTCATAACCGACCTGTGAGCCGGAACACTCAGTCATTTTTAAAAAACAATTAACATACAAAGGTATTTAACAATGGGAAAAGGAAACAGATCCAGACTCAACCGCGCGGCGGACGTACTCGCTGACGCCCCCAACACAGCAGTCGCCAAGCGCGATAACACAAAGACGATTGCGATTATCGTTTCAATCGCCGTGGCGCTGATACTGGTTGCCTGCCTCGTGCTCAGCTACGTGGTATCGTCGGGCGTTCTCGTTCGCGCCAGAACGGCGATCAAATCCGACAACTACAAGATTTCCGGCTCGGTACTGACGTATTTCTTTTACGCTCAGTATCAGAACTTCCTCTCGTACTACGGCAGCTACGCCTCCTATTTCGGACTTGACACGTCAAAATCGCTGAAAAGCCAGGCGTTCTCCGAAACGCAGACCTGGTATGAGTATTTCATGGACGCCACCGCCACGCAGCTGACGCAGATCGTCACGCTCTGCGAGGGCGCGAAAGAGGCGGGTGTCTCGCTTGACGCCGACGACGAGAAGGAAATCGATGAAAGCATCGATCTCCTTAAGACCTACGCCGCGGAAAGCAGCGTCACCGTCTCGACCTACATCGCGCAGCGGTTCGGATCGGGCGTGACTCTCTCGGACATCCGCAAGGCGACCGAGATGTCGAAACTCGCATCCAAATATAAGGAAAAGCTGCTTGAGGAATTCAAGTCGGCTCTTACCGACGACGAACTTCAGAAATACGTCGACGAGAACAAGTCGAGTTTCTTCACCGCCGACGTGCTGAAGTACGTCTTCAAGGCCGAAATGAAGACCGAGGGCGCCGAAGCCACCGACGAGGAAAAGGCCGCTTACGAGGCGGACAAGACGGCGATGAGCGCCAAAGCCGACGAGCTGAAAGCCGCCGCCTCCACGGAAGACGCCTTCAAGGCCTGGATGATCGACTACCTCTGCGGCGACACCGCGGCTGACGCGTTCGACGCCGCGTACGAGGAACAGGCCAAGGCGCTTGAGGACGCCGACAAACCCTCCGCCGAGGTACTCGCCGACGCAAAAACAAAGACGATCGCCTATCTGCGCGCTTCGATGGAAGGTGCCGAGGGTGCGACCGCTCCGACCTGGCCCGACACTTCCTACGGTACCGGTCTCGGTAAGGTCGTAACGTCGGTCTACGGCACCGTCGGCACCAACGGCTTT
>JAGDAM010000250.1 GCA_017959485.1 Clostridia bacterium | reverse complement strand
GGCGAGAGACCCGCCTGGTTCATCTGCAGCTCGTGCTTGTAGATAATGTCGGGGGACAACTCGCCGCGCTTGATTGCGCACTTCGCGTCGTAATAGCGGCGGATGATTTCCATATTCGCCGCGTGACGAACGACCGCGTCGTCGGTGATGCAGAAGCCGACGCGGTTGACTCCCATGTCGGTGGGAGACTTGTAGGGACACTCGCCGTAGATTCTTTTGAATATCGCGGACAGAACCGGAAAGATCTCGACGTCGCGGTTGTAGTTGACAGTCGTTTCGCCGTATGCCTCGAGGTGGAAGGGGTCGATCATGTTAACGTCGGAAAGGTCGGTCGTATCGGCTTCGTACGCGACGTTGACCGGATGCCGCAGGGGCAGATTCCAGACCGGGAAGGTCTCGAATTTGGCGTATCCCGCGTGCACTCCGCGTCGGCTCTCGTTGTAGACCTGCGAGAGGCAGACGGCCATCTTTCCGCTTCCGGGGCCGGGAGCGGTGACGACGACGAGCGGACGCTCGGTCTGTATGTACTCGTTGCGTCCGTATCCTTCGTCCGACACGATCGAGTCGACGCTGGAAGGATATCCGGGAATGGCGTAATGCTTGTAGACTTTGACGCCCTGCTCTTCAAGTTTGGCCTTGAAGGCGCGCGCCGCCGGCTGCGACGCGTAGAAGGTCATGCAGACGCTTCCGACAAGGAATCCGAAGTGGCGGAAGACGTCGATCAGCCGGAGCACGTCGGCGTCGTAGGTGATACCGATGTCGCTGCGCTTTTTGCTCTTCTCTATGTCGTTGGAGTTGATGACGACGACGATCTCCGCCTGATCGCGAAGCTCGAGCAGCATCCGCAGCTTCGAGTCGGGCTTGAATCCCGGAAGCACGCGCGACGCGTGGTTGTCGTCGTAGAGTTTCCCTCCGAATTCGAGATAGAGCTTGCCGCCGAAGCGGGAGATGCGTTCCCTAATGTGTTCCGACTGTTCCTTTAAATATCTGTCGTTGTCGAATCCTGTCATAACCAACCCCAGAAACCTATATAAAAATACATAGATATTATATCACAAAAAGAATTCTTCTTCAACCGTTGCGGAAGAGATTTGCCTCAGTCCCGGCCTTCTTTTTTCGCCGTTTTTTGCGGAGGACCGTAAACCATTGCTTTTTTGACCTTTTTTGAGGAATTGCGTCTTTTCTTGTTGACAAAACCGCCCCGCTTGGTATATAATATCCCATTATACTAAAAAAGGAGACTCCGTTTCAAAATGGAAGTTCTTTTCATCGTCATCGCCGCGGCGGTGCTCGCCATCGCTTACGCGCTGTACAGCTTTTTCCGCATCAAAAAGATGGACGAAGGCACCGACAGAATGCGCGAGATCGCGTCCGCGATCCGCATCGGCGCCGGAGCGTTTATCAATTACGAGCTTAAGCTCATCGCCGCCGTGGCGGTCGCGGTCGCCGCGATAATCGCCGTCCTCGTCTCCTGGCAGGCGGCGGTTGCCTTCATAATCGGCGCCGCGATGAGCGAATCCGCCGGTTATATCGGCATGAAGATCGCCACCTACGCGAACGTCCGCGTGACCAACGAGGCGAGAACGACCAAATCGCTCGGAAAGACCCTGAAGGTCGCCTTCCGCGGCGGCTCGGTCATGGGCCTCTGCGTCGCCGGTTTCGCACTGCTCGGCGTATTCGCCGTCTACCTCATCTTCGGCGTAGGCCTGCACCAGCTTGACGACATCGTCGAACTCGCGGGGAACGCGGCCAAGTCCAACAGCCTGCTTCATCTCGCCGTTCCGGGATACGATCTTAAGACCACCTTCACGATGACCATCTCGGGCTACGCCCTCGGATGCTCGATCATCGCGATGTTCAACCGCGTGGGCGGCGGTATCTACACCAAGGCCGCCGACATGGGAGC
>JAGDAM010000249.1 GCA_017959485.1 Clostridia bacterium | reverse complement strand
GGACAAGTTCCGTTTTTCGGGTATTTTCAGAGAGGTTTATCTGCTGTCCCGCGACGAATGCCACGTGAGCGACGTACACGCCCGCGCGCTTGTCAGCTCCAACTTCCGCTCGGGCGAACTCGTATGCTCGCTCGCTCTCTCCGGAAGCGCGGAAGTCTCGCTTGAGCTGCGCTCCCCGGACGGGCTTGCCGTCGGATCGTCTTCGGCGGTCATAGACCGGGAGGGCGAGATCGGCATACTCGTCGCCTCTCCCGAACTCTGGTCGGACGAGACGCCCTCGCTTTACACGCTTATCCTGAGGGCCGGTGACGAAACTATCGTACTTCATCCCGGTTTCCGCCGTTTTGAGATAAAGGGGCGCGTCATTTACGTCAACGGCAAAAAAGTCAAAGGACGCGGCGTAAACCGTCACGACAGCCATCCGATTCTCGGATCCGCGACTCCTCTCGACCATATGATCGAGGACCTTTATATACTCAAGCGCCACAACGTGAATATGATTCGGACAAGCCATTATCCCAACGATCCGCGGCTGCCCGAACTCTGCGACCGTCTCGGCTTCTATCTGTGCGACGAGACAGATCTCGAGACGCACGGCATGCAGAAGATTGGGGACTGGGACTATTTCGTGCGCGAGCCAGAATGGACCGAATCGCTGGTCGACCGCGTCTCGAGGATGTTCGAACGCGACAAGAACCACCCCTGTGTAATCTTCTGGTCTCTCGGAAACGAGTCGGGTATGGGAGACAACCAGCGGATAATGTCGGAATACGTTAAGTCGCGTGAGCCGGACGCCATTATTCACTGCGAGGACATTTCCCGCCGCACGCATACGAAGCGCGGAGAGGAGCCGTATACGAATACCGACGAGTGCCCCTACATTGACGTCGAGAGCAGGATGTATCCGTCTGTCGCCGAGATTATGAAATATATCGGCAACAGGAAATACACGAAACCCTTCTTCCTTTGCGAGTACAGCCACGCGATGGGCAACGGCCCGGGCGATCTTAAGGAATACTGGGACTGCATAAGAGCCCACGACGAGTTCTTCGGCGGATGCGTCTGGGAGTTTCTCGACCACTCCGTCGCTTCGGGAGACGACGTTTACAGCAACCCGCATTATCTTTACGGAGGCGACTGGGGAGACTGGCCGAACGATATCAACTTCTGCGTAGACGGGCTCGTATATCCCGACAGAAGGCCGCATTACGGGCTTCTCGAGTACAAGGAAGTAATCGCTCCTTTCGAGATATCCGACGTTGCTCCCGACGGCTCATCCTTCAGGATCGGAAACCGCAACTTCTTCGTTCCGCTTGACGACTACGCGCTTTTCTGGAATATAGAAGCCGACGGCCGCGTCATCTCTTCGGGAACCGTCCCGTCGCTCCGCGTCGCGCCCGGCCGCTCCAGAAAATACGAAACCGGGGCGTCGGTCGTCCTTTCCGGTTCCGACTGTCATATCAACTTCTCAGTGAAAACGACGAAGGAATACGAATGGGCTCCCGCAGGGTATGAGGTCGGTCAGACTCAGTTTGCGCTTTCCGAACCCGAATCCGGCGTGTCGCTCGAAGAAAGCCAGCCCGCAGGCAGATATACCGCGCTGCTCGACGGAGGCGATTCATACAGGATTATCACTTCTCTCTCCGAATATCTTGTAAATAAACGGACCGGTCTTATCACTTCAATCATAGGCGGCGGAAAAGAGATGCTCGCGTCGCCCGTGACCCCGATTATCTGGCGCGCCCCGATAGACAACGACCGTAGGATCAAGGTCGAGTGGTACAACGCCTGCTTCGACCGCGCCTTCTGCGACTGCCGCGGCACCGAAATCACGAGATTCGACGACAGAGGAGTCGGAATCCGCGCCTCTCTTGTAATCGGCGCAAACGGCCTGCGCCCGTTTGCTTTCTGCGACGCCGACTATCTCTTCCTCCCCGACGGAGGAGTAACCGTCGCGCTTAAAGTTCGCGTACGCGAGGGACTTCCTCCCCTTCCGAGGTTCGGACTCGCGTTCAATATGCCCGAAGGAAACGAGCAGCTCCGCTATTACGGCCGCGGAACCGCAGAAAGCTACGAGGACAAACGTTACGCGTCCCGCGTCGGTCTGTACCGCGTCGCGGTCAAAGACAATTTCGAGCATTACGTAAGACCGCAGGAGAATATGTCGCACGCCGACACTCTCTGGGCGTCTGTCACCGATCTTTCGGGCAACGGACTGCTTCTGACTTCTCCCGGCCGCCGCTTCCCCTTCACCGCACAGCACTATACGCCAAAACAGCTCACTGAAACGCGCCATGACTTCGAACTCGTTCCGATGAAGGAGACGTTCGTAGCGGTCGACTACCGCCAGACGGCAACCGGTTCCGCTTCCTGCGGACCCGCGCTCCCGGAACGCCTCCGTCTCTCCGAGACTGAATTCGGATTCACGGTGAGACTTCTCCCGGTGAACGTCAACGACTGCGACGCGTTTGCCGAGGCGAGAAAAAAATAAGATAAACCCGCAGTTGTTCGCGTGAGCGAATCGCACGGTTTTTACCCTTTTTTCAAATAAAACAAATCCGCTGCCGAACGGGAGCAATCCCGGAGGCAGCGGGTTTGTTTTTTTATGATTTACAGAGACGCGGCGAGTCTTTCGGCTACAAGGTCGATAAACTTACCGGTGTCAACTTCTGCGGGTTCGGGAATCTTCTCAGCTATCCGGCACAGGTCACCGGTCATAGTCCCCGATTCGATAAGCCCGAGGCAGGAGGATTCAAGCGCGTCCGCAAACCTGCACAGTTCGGGAATACCGTCGATCGAGCCCCTCCTGCGCAGCGCTCCGGTCCAGGCAAATATCGTGGCGACGGGATTGGTCGAGGTCTTCTCGCCCTTCAGGTATCTGTAATAATGCTTTGTAACCGTCCCGTGGGCCGCCTCGAACTCGTATTTTCCGTCGGGGCTGACCAGGACCGACGTCATCATGGCGAGCGAACCGAAGGCGGTCGATATCATGTCGCTCATTACGTCGCCGTCGTAGTTCTTGCAGGCCCAAATGAATCCGCCGCGGTTTCTCACGACTCTGGCTACGGCGTCGTCGATCAGGGTGTAGAAGTAGGTGATCCCGGCTTCCGCGAACGCCCGTTCGTATTCTGCGAAAATCTCTTCGAATATAAGTTTAAAGGTCTGATCGTACTGTTTTGAGATGGTGTCCTTCGCGGAAAAGATCAGATCCTGTTTTACCGACAAAGCGTATTCGAAGCAGGATCTCGCGAAGGATCTGACCGACGAATCCTTGTTGAACTGTCCCTGAAGTATCATCGGCTCGTCGAGCTCGCAGACGGTGCGTTTTTCGGTTTTACCCGACTTCCCGGTGAAAATCAGTTCCGCCTTCCCGCCTTCATCCGTCCTGATCTCCGACGCCTTGTAGAGATCCCCGAAAGCGTGACGCGCGACCGTGATCGGCTTCTCCCAGCCCCTGACGAGCGGTTTTATGTTAGAGACAGTTATCGGGGTGCGGAAAACCGTTCCGTCGAGCGCCGCTCTGATAGTGGCGTTGGGGGATTTCCACATTTCGGTGAGTCCGTACTCTTCCACCCTTTGTTTATTGGGGGTTATCGTCGCGCATTTGACCGATACGCCGTACTCGCCTGCCGCGGCCGCGGCCTCCTCGGTGACTCTGTCGCGCGTTCTTTCGCGCTCGGGAAGTCCGAGATCGAAATATACGGTTCGAAGATCGACATACGGGAGAATGAGTTTTTCCTTTATCATCGACCAGATGATTCTCGTCATTTCGTCTCCGTCCATTTCGACGAGAGGCGTTTTCATTTTAATTCTGTCCATTGACACGTTCACCCTTTCGCCGTATATCCGAGAAGTCCGCCCGCGGCAAGTATTTTTCTCTGGCGCGAAGTCAAATCTGCTCTCAAAACGACTGTTTTATCGCCGACGGAGGCAGTCACGGGCGCTCCCGAAGCGATTTCGCGTGAAAGATCTCCGAATATTATTGAATCGCCCTCGGAAATCGCGTCGTAATCCGCGGGATCGGCAAAACGCAGCGGTATTATTCCGGCGTTTACGAGATTGTCGGCGTGAATTCTTGCGAAGGACTTCGCAATCACAGCCCTGACTCCGAGATAAAGCGGAACGAGAGCGGCATGCTCGCGCGACGAGCCCTGGCCGTAGTTCTCTCCGGCGACCACGGCACCGTCGCCCGACTCCTGCGCTCTTTTGGCAAACGACGGATCGCAGACCGCGAAGCAGAACTCCGAAAGTTTCGGAATATTCGACCTGAAAGGCAGGATTTTCGCGCCTGCGGGCATGATGTGATCGGTTGTGATGTTGTCCCCGACTTTCAGCACGCAGCTGCAGGAAAGATTTTAGGGTAACGGTTTTCCGGACGGGACCGACTTTATGTTAGGCCCCTTTATAAGCTGAAGAGACGCCGCCTCATCTTCGGGAGCCGGAGGTATCAGCATGTTGTCGTTAACTCTGAAGGTGTCGGGAAGTGTGACTTCCGGAGCCGTACCGCCCTTTCTCGGATCGGTAAAGCAGCCCGCGATCGCCGAAACCGCGGCGGTCTCCGGAGAGACGAGATACACCTCGGCGTCGGCTGTCCCGGAGCGTCCCTTGAAATTGCGGTTGAACGTGCGCAGCGAAACTCCGGCGCTGACGGGAGACTGTCCCATTCCTATGCAGGGCCCGCAGGCGCATTCGAGTACTCGCGCGCCGGCGGATATAATATCTGAAAGCGCTCCGCAGTCGGCGAGCATCGTGAAGACCTGACGAGAGCCCGGCGTAACGGTGAGCGAGACACCCGGAGCGACCGTCTTCCCCTTAAGAATCGCCGCCACCTTGAGCATGTCGGAAAGCGAGGAGTTGGTGCAGGAACCGACGCAGATCTGGTCGATCTTCATTCCGTCGAGTTCGGACACCGGCTTCACGTTGTCGGGACTGTGCGGGCAGGCTGCAAGCGGAACCACCGCCGAAAGATCTACGTCTATTACTTCGTCATATCGGGCGTCGGGGTCGGCAGAGACCTCGGTCCAGTCGGCTTCCCTGCCCTGAGCCGCGAGGAAGGCCCTCGTCACCTCGTCGGACGGAAATACCGACGTCGTCGCGCCGAGCTCGGTACCCATATTTGTTATCGTTGCACGTTCCGGGACCGAGAGTGTCGCGACTCCCTCGCCTCCGTATTCGATAATCTTCCCGACGCCGCCCTTGACCGACAGGCGCGAGAGGACCTCGAGAATCACGTCCTTTGCGGAAACCCATGGCGACAGGCGTCCCGAAAGATTGATACGCGTCATGCGCGGCATAACGATATGATAGGCGCCGCCTCCCATCGCGACCGCGACGTCGAGTCCTCCGGCACCGAAGGCGAGCATACCGATTCCGCCGCCCGTCGGAGTGTGGCTGTCGGAACCGACAAGCGTCTTACCGGGGACTCCGAAGCGTTCGAGATGAACCTGGTGGCAGATTCCGTTTCCGGGGCGCGAAAAGACGAGTCCGTATTTTTTGGCAGCCGATTCGATGAAGCGGTGATCGTCGGCGTTTTCAAATCCCGACTGAAGCGTGTTGTGATCGATATACGCTACCGACAGCTCGGTACGTACTCGCGGCACTCCCATCGCCTCAAACTCGAGATAAGCCATGGTGCCCGTCGCGTCCTGAGTGAGCGTCTGATCTATTTGCAGACCTATGTCGGTGCCGGGAATCATTTCCCCTTCGACCAGGTGAGCCCTGATAATCTTTTCCGCGATCGTGTATCCCATTTTTCAGCTCCTGTCGGCTATCGCGACGTAATCTCTCTTTTTGGTGAGCGGCCGGTATGCCGGACGCATAATCCTGCGGCTCGTCTGAATTTCCTCGAGCCGGTGAGCGCACCAGCCGGACATTCTCGCAACGGCGAACAAAGGTGTAAACAGTTCGCGCGGAATGCCGAGCATCCTATAGACGAGGCCGGAATACATATCCACGTTTGCGCAGATGCCGGTATCGTCTACCATCTTCGAATTGAGAAGCGCCGGTGATAGCCGCTCAACCGCGTCAAGCAGGGTGAAATCGTCGCGGAAGCCCTTCTCGTCGACCATCTTTTCGGCTTCGCGCTTGAGGATGACTGCGCGCGGGTCGCTCTTGGTATATACGGCGTGTCCCATTCCGTAAATCAGCCCAGAGCCGTCGCCCGCCTCTTTCGAGAGTATCTTCTTCAAATATGCCGTGATTTCGTCGTCGTCGTGAATGTCACGGACGTTCGCCTTCAGCTCGTCAAGCATCGAGCAGACCTTGAGGTTGGCTCCGCCGTGGCGGGGGCCCTTCAGGGCTCCGATAGCAGCGGAAATCGCCGAATAAAAGTCGGTTGCGGAAGAGGTCACGGCGCGGCAGACGAAAGCCGAGTTGTTTCCTCCTCCGTGTTCGGCGTGAAGTATCATGCATCTGTCGAGCAGGACCGCCTCCTCGTGCGTGAACTTCCGGTCGGCTCTCAAAGTCGACAGAATATTCTCGGCGGTTGATAGTCCGTCTATCGGCAGATGAAGGAACATCGATTCGTAATCGTAAGCCCGGCGCTTCGCCTGGTATGCGGCGACCATCAGCACCGGCAGACGTCCTATAAGCTCCATCGACTGGCGCAGCGAATTGACCTCGCTCGTGTCGTCCGGGGCGCTGTCGTAGCTGTAAAGCGCGAGGACGGTGCGCGCGAGCATGTTCATCAGATCCCGCCCCGGAGTCCTCATGATCATATCGTCGATAAAATCGTTGGGAACCTTGCGGCAGTGTTCGATAAGCTTTGAATATAGCGACAGGTCGGATTTAGTCGGCAGTTCTCCGAAAAGCAGAAGCCAGGAGGCCTCCTCGTATCCGAATCTGTCCTCGCGTTCGCAGGCGGCGATCAGATCGGCGACGTTGATTCCGCGGTAGTAAAGCTCTCCGTCGACCGGAACGCGCTCGTACTCGTTTACGAGATAGCCGTGAACGTTCGATATTCTCGTCAGCCCGGCGACGATGCCCGTCCCGTCGGCGTTGCGCAGGCCGCGCTTCGCGTTGCACTGAACGTAAAGCTTCGGCTCGAACTCGCCGTCCGGATTGTATCTGTCCGCGAGATATTTGAAATCTTCTTCGATTGTGAAAGCGTTCATCCGTCCGCCCTCCCGGTTACGCGATTTTGAAATATTATACTATATCTAATTCAAATTTTCAAGACTTCGGCCGATAATTTGCCGAAAATCTTGCAAAAAATGCAAGAATCCGATTTATATGATGCAAATTTGAGCAATTGGCTGCCGAGCCGAAGGCAAAATAGGCAATCGCCCGCCTGTAACGGGAGCGGCGGGCGACTGACAGTTTCGGATTGTCGGTGACGAAGGCAAATGAGAAGTGCCGGATTTATTGTCAGAGCTTAACCTTCGGAGCGTTTTCGAGCAGATACTTCTCCGCCTCGGCGCACCACATGCCGCCGTTTCTCTTTACGATTTCATCGAGAGATGCGAAGAGCGGATCGGTCTTTCCGAGTTCGCCCAGTTCGTCGACGGCGACGAGCGGAATATCGAGCCCGGGATAGCAGACCTTCTTGGCTCCCGACGGGTGTTCCATCGCGAAGATCGCCGCGGGAACGTCGGCAAGGCCCAGGATGTGAGAGACGAGCGCGCCGGGATTGACGGCGTTCTTCTCAATAAGGCCGATGGTATCGACGGTGTCCTCGGGTATGCTGCCGGCGGTGCCGACGATATGTATGCCGTCGTAATGGATCCTGTAAAGGTTGACGGACCCGGGCAGATCGTGCACGGCGGGACCGGCGTAGAAGTTGACGCACCCGTCTTCACGGCAGATCTTTTCGGCCATCGTAAAGAGCGCGGGAACCGGCACCATCACGAATACGTCGTCAAATCCGCCTCCGCTCATTTTTATAAGCTCGGCTGTCGGGTCTTCCATTCCCGAAGTGTTGACGTATCACAGATTGCATCCCTTGGCGGCGGCCGCGGCGGCTGTGCTCTTCGCGGCGGCATAGTCGAGCCGCTCCTGATTGAGGTCGGTTACGACGCACATGGAAACTCCGGCGTAGCCGGTCGCGAGCTCGACGGCTCCGATGCCCATGGGGCCTGCGCCTCCGAGAATGGCTATCTTTCCGCCCTTCCTGGCTCCGTCGGTCCTGATATAAGTTTCGTAATCGGTGTGATAAAATCCTTTATATCCGCGCAGCACGCATCCGAGCGCCTCGACGAGAGAGCCCTTGAAATAGCTGTCTCCGGAAAACGGGATCATGCATCCGCGGTCGAGAACAATCTTAGGCACCACGGCGTAAACCGAACTGCCGCCTATATAACGATAGCTGTATCCGGGATCGTAGCCGGACGGAAGCTTGAGGGCAGGCTGGATTACTATCTTCTGCCCGACCTTCCAGTCTTTCTCGAGATTCTTTCCGAGCTTAACAAGTTCGCCGCACATCTCATGACCGATGATAACCGGATTTTCCGCGATGTCCGGAGGAACGCGCTTGTGCGCGGTTCCCTGCTTTACAGCCTTGTAGGTCGACGCGCAGAGCGAGTCGGTTACGACGCGCAGAAGGGCCTCGTCGTCGCCGATCTCGGGCAGATCGAACACCTCGGTCCGCAGATCCATTGCACCGTACAGTCTAACGGCTTTTGTTTTCATACTGTTCTCCTCCCGGAGGCGCCATAAGCGCCGGAATGTTATACGACATTATTATATCACAAAACGCCCTTCCGGTAAAGACAAACAGAGAAACAGCGTTTCTCATTTTCGGCGGTTTTTCCGGGAAAAAGCATAAAAAGACGCTGCAATCACCCTTCTTTCGGAGGCAAAATGACTTTTCGCAATGCAAAATATTCCTTATTAGGTTAAAATTTTTGCAGAATCTTGCATTAAGCCCAAAAATATGATAAAATAATAGCATAATCAGCGCAATGACGCACGGACCGGTCTTGCGG
>JAGDAM010000248.1 GCA_017959485.1 Clostridia bacterium | reverse complement strand
GGATCTGGGAGGGCACCGTTTCTTCACCAAATCCGACGAAATCAACCGCCTCTGGGACGAGCTGATGCCGGCGCAGGGCAAGCCGTCCTTCGACGACAAGAAGCTCGGCGTCGAAAAGGCGCTCGAACCGGGCGGTCCCGACCCCGAAACCTGCGACAGGGTCATGCTCAAGCGCCGCCGTATCTCGCGCATCTTCTTCGACGGAAAGTTTTACGACTATCCGATTTCGCTCAAGCCCGAGACCTTCAGAAACTTCGGCTTCGCGACCACGATGAAGGTAGGTTTTTCATACCTTGCGTCGGTGTTTCACAAGCGTCCCGAGACCAATCTCGAAAACCTCTACGTAAACTCCTTCGGCAAGAAACTTTACGAAATGTTCTTCGAGTACTACACCGAGAACCTGTGGGGCAGACACCCGTCCGAGATCGACGCCTCCTGGGGCAAGCAGCGGACGAAGGGACTCTCGATATTCGGCATACTGAAGGATGCTTTCGGTAAGATATTCAAGGTCAAAAACCGCAAGGTGAACACCTCTCTCATCGAAGAGTTCAAGTATCCGAAACTGGGACCCGGGCAGCTCTGGGAGTTTCTCGCCGACGACATAAAAAAGATGGGCGGAGAGATAATCCTGAACTGCAGAGTCGAAAAGATCAGGACCGAGGGAAGCCGCGTCACCGCCGCCGTCGCGTCGGACGGGCGCGTTTTCGAAGGCGACGAATTCTTCTCGACGATGCCGGTCAGGGATCTGGTCGGAGGAATGAACGGAGTTCCGGAGGACGTCGCGCGCGTCGCCGCCGGACTTCCCTACCGCGACTATCAAACGGTCGGACTGCTCGTGGACCGGCTGGCTCTCGAAAACCGCACTTCGGTTAAGACGCTGACCGGAGACGTTCCCGACAACTGGATCTACATCCAGGACCGCGGAGTAAAGCTCGGACGGCTTCAGATTTACAACAACTGGTCGCCTTATCTCGTCGCCGATCCCGAGCATACCGTCTGGGTGGGTCTCGAGTATTTCTGCTCGGAGGGCGACGAATACTGGAATATGCCGGATGAGGAATTCATCCGGATGGCAAGGGAAGAGCTCGCTAAGATCGGTGTTATCAAAGACCCGTCCGAGGTTAAGGACGCCTGCCGCCTAAAAGTCAAAAAAGCCTACCCCGCCTATTTCGACACCTACTCCGAGTTCGATACCGTCAGGGATTATCTGTCCGGCATCGAAAACCTGTGGTGCCTCGGGCGGAACGGCCAGCACAGATACAACAATATGGATCACTCGATGCTGACGGCGGTCGAAGCCGTGCGCACGCTCGCCTCGGGCTCGCACGAGAAAAAGAACGTCTGGGCCGTAAACACCGAGGAGGAATATCACGAGGGAAAAACCGAAAAGAAATAAAGGCCTTGTTTGCCGATGAATGAATATAATAGGGGCTGTAAAATGTCAAGCATTTATACAGCCCCTATTGCATCATTATTTCAGCGAACCATAATCCAATAATACCATGGGGCCGTAAAAAAGCTGTCTGTTTTACGGCCCCGTTTTTTCGCGCTCCGCGCGGGACGGCGGTCAGAGTTCCTGAACCTCGATACCGAGTATCCGGCAGAGATCCCGGATGAGCGCTCTGTTGTCTCCGTAAGTGATGATATAATGCTGGCAGGCGACGTTGTCGGCGAAGCGCGGGACGTCAGGCAGCTCGATCTCAAGAGCCGAAAGCTGCGGCGCGGGCTTGTCCCAGCCGCACTCCTCCCACTTGGGCGGATTCTTGCCGGTACCCTTGACCACGTGCATAATATATCTGCCGCATTTGTATACCAGACGCGCCATGGTAAGCTCGCCGGTCTTCACCTTCGAGACGTTGAGTATGCCCTGATCGAGCAGACCGAAGGCGGCGGGAAGCACGGTGTAGGCGTCTCCGTCGACCATGTCTGCGGCGATGAAGTCGGGAACTCCGGCGAGAACGCTGTTCTCAAAGAACTCGTAGAACTCGAGATATCCGGCGAGTTGGCAGGTCAGCCGGTTCATCATCAGCTGGGTGGCGGCTCCGAGCGAATCGTTCTCGGGGATCGTCGTATATCCGTCCTCCGAAAGGAGCATGAATATAGGGGCGGGCGGGAAGCCGCAGAGTTTCTTCATTCCGTCGACGTCCTTGATCGAAATCGATCTGTAGTGTCTCTCTTCGGCTATCTGCTTAACGGCTAGATAATATCCGGCAGCTTTTTCAAGAGATTTTCTGTTTGCCGGCTTGAGAAAGTGCCAGCGGGAGAGGCGTTTTTCGACGACGTCGGCAATCTCTGCCGGATCCAGTTTTTCGTAGCGCTGAGCGATCTCTAGCATCTCGAAGGTCTCAATCTCGAGCCCGGTCGTCCGTTTGAGAGAAGAGCCGTCGTAGAGAGTTCCGTAAAGGTTCATGTCGCGGTAGCCGGCCATTCCCACCTTGTCGTGGCGGAGCTGTTTCGCGGCGACGGCGGCGCGGCAGAAGGAGGCGACGTCGGCCGAGCGGGTCTTTTTGCCGATAATATCGTAAACGTATTTGAACCTGTATCCGAGCGCCTCGAAGGTCGCGCGCAGGCCCGAAGTGCCGGCCTGGTCGGCGGTAGTCACGAGAGTGTCGCCCTCGTACCAGCCGCAGAGTCCCCAGAGGACCATCGGGATATGTCTGTAATGCTCGGTGATCTTAACCACGGCGTGAGTGGGTATCCAGCCGGCGACGCAGAGGACGAGCGCGTCGAAGGGCTCCGCCGACAGGGCCGAAACCGCCTTCGCGATATCTTTTTCCTCATAGTCGTCCGAGACGGGATAGACCGAAAGCAGATCCAGTCCCTCCGCACGCAGCGCCTCTTCGGCGGCTTTGCATTTTCTGATGACCACGTCGACCGGAGTATTGACTTCTCCGAATCCCACAAATCCGATTTTTGACATTGTTTGTTCCTCTCAGTTCAGTATATTGTCATATTTTTCAAATCTTGCGTAAGCTTCGCGGTAATCCGCGCCCGACGGGAGATATTCCCGCTCGCATCCGACGAGAGCCGCGGAGGCCGCTTCTATCGACGGGAAACTTCCCTCTCCCGCCGCGGCTATTATCGCGGTTCCGAGGCAGGCGGTCTCGCTTTCGCGCGGCACGCGGAGACGCTTGCCGGTCACGTCCGCCTTGATCTGAGCCCAGAGCGGGCTTGAGGCGCCGCCGCCGGTTATCCTGATCTCGCGTATTCCGTCGGTACCGATATACTCGAGGTCCTGGCGGAGTATAAAGGCGATCGACTCGAGCACCGCGCGCGCGAAATGGGCGCGGGTGTGCGACAGGGTTACGCCGGCGAAGACGGCCGTCGCGTCGGGATTGTATTTCGGCATCGTGGAGCCGGTGAAATACGGAAGAAGCGTCATCCCCTCGCATCCTGGAGGGACTTCCTTCGCGAGCCCGTCGAGTTCCCTGAAGGAATACTGCTCGCAGAAATTGGATCTGAACCATTTTAGCGCCATACCGGCGGTTCCCGACCAGAGTATGCGGCAGTATTTGCCGGGCAGCGCGTGGATGTGGCAGGGGATGATGCTTGAGGGATCGTAAGGCGGAATCGTGTCGGCGGCGGCGCAGATAGCCATGATCGTGCCGGTCATTTCGCTTATGACCGAGCCGTCGACGCATCCGCATCCGAGCGTACCGGCGATCTGGTCGAGCGTTCCGGCGATCACCTTGATGCCTTCGTACTCGCCGACGCACTCGCCCGTCTTCACGATTTTCGGGAGCACGGAGCGGTCGATTCCGATGAAGGAGAGCATCTCGTCCCACCAGTCGTACGATACTATGTCGAAATAGACGGATGACGACTGGATGCAGGGCTCGGTAACGAAGTTCCCGGTCAGCCGGTAGAGTATCCAGTCCTCGAGCAGGAAGATCTTCCGAACGGCCCCCATGATTTCGGGGCGGCGCCGCCCGAACCAGAGCAGCTTGGATGCCGGCCAGCCGGCGGTTATTTCGGGCTGTCCCGTAACTTCGTAAACTCTTTCGTTCCCGAAGCGCTCCTTTATGATATCCGCTTCCTCGCCGGCCCGGTTGTCGAGCCAGACGACGGCGGGACACAGCGGTTTTCCCGCAGCGTCGGAGAGTATCATCGTCTCGCCCTGCGTGTCGACCGACAGCGCGTCGATACGGCCGCATTCGGCGGTCAGCTTCTCTATCGCTTTTTTAACTATCGAGACGTAACGCTCGGCGTCGAATTCGATGACCTTTCCGCCTTCCGACGTGTCGAGCGTGTAATCCTCGGAGAAAAGCGCGAGACGCTTCCCCTCCCCGTCGAACACCGCCGCCTTGACAGACGTAGTTCCGATATCTATTCCGAGAAATCTTTTGTCAGCGTTCATTCGGAGACCTCAGTCTTTCCTTCAGAATCGGGTTTAGCTTTTCTTTTCTCCCTGTAAGGAGAGACCCTTCCCTCCTCCATGACGAGGATTCTGTCGGCGCGTTCCGCAATAGACATATCGTGCGTGACTATAACGAGCGTCTGGTTGAACGCCTCTTTCGTACGAAGAAGCAGTTCAAGCACCTCGCGCGCGTTCTCGGCGTCAAGGTTGCCGGTGGGTTCGTCGGCGAAGACCACCTGCGGACGGTTGATCAGAGCCCTCGCTATCGCGACCCGCTGCTGCTGGCCTCCCGAAAGCTCGCTCGGCAGATGGTGCAGCCGGTCAGCGATCCTCAGGGTCGACACAAGCTTCTTCAGGTGCTCCTCGTACGAGTATTCCTCTTTGCGGCACATAAGCGTCGGAATAAGTATATTTTCAAGCGCCGTAAACTGCGGTATGAGATTGTGATTCTGAAATACCGTTCCGAGATAATTCCCTCTGAAAACGGCGAGTTCGTCCGCGTCAAGAGCGGTGATTTCGGTGCCTCTGACGAATACTTTGCCCGAATTCGGCCGGTCGAGTCCGCCCATAAGCGAAAGAAGGGTGCTCTTTCCCGAGCCGGATCTGCCGATTATCGCCACGAATTCTCCATCGCAGATCTCGAGATTCGCCCTGTCAACGGCGGTGACGACGGTGTCGTACTGCCTGTACTGCTTAATAAGATCGACGGTTTTGAGGATAACTCTTCCTTCCATCGTCATCATTTGCTCCTTGTCTTTCCGCCTGCCGGGGAGGTCCGACCGGCCGCGAGTCCCGCCGCCGCGCTTGAGAAGAATGCGGCGGCCGCGGGAATGAGGATTCCGACCGCGACCATAAGGAATCCCGGATCGTAGGTATATCTGATTCCCTCTCCGAATCCGTACGAGGGAAGTTTAACGTTAATCAGCTCGAACAGCGCGGCGCTCAGCGCCATTCCGGCGGCTCCGGGGATCAGTCCCGCGGGCAGCGCAGTCATCCAGCCCGACGTCAGGCAGAGCGAGCGCAGCGCAGACGGCCTTCCCCCGAGCGATCGGAGCATATAAAACTCGAGTTTTCTCTTTCTGAAGAAGGTGATCTGCGAGAAGACCCAGACGGGCACCGAAAGCAGAAGCAGCGCCAGGGCAGCCGAACGCATCAGAGCGGGAGCCGGGGACACGGAATCAGACTGCTTCTCCCCCGCCCGTCCGGTGTCGGTCACACCGGTACCCCAGTAATGGCTGACAAGGTCGGAAATCCTGTTGCGCAGCCGCTCGGCGTCGGCGACTCCGGCGTCGCGTTCGAGATAAACGTCGGCTTCGGTAACAAGCGGCTCCCGCCCGGTTATCCCGGCAAACAGCCCGTCGGGCAGATATACGGTAAACTTTTCGTCGGCGTCGCCGTTGTCGATAACCGCCGCCACCCGCACGTCGTAATACTCAAAGACTCCGCGCTCGAGCAGATCGGTCAGGACGGTGCGGTGATCGAGAGAAGCGAAGTTTATCCCCCCTTCGAACCTGACGGCGAGAGCCAGAGTAAGCGTATCCCCGGGCTTGATATTCAAAGCTTTCTTTCCGTTAACCGAAACTGTGACCGCTACGTCGTTTCCGTCGGCGGTTATCGTCGAGACGTCGCCGTCAACAGTCCAGAGGCCGAATTCTCTCGCGTTCTTCTCGAGCAGCGCGGAATAGGATGCGAAGCGCACGAGGTTGTCGCAGACGAGGTCGCCGTCGGCGACCGTCCTTCCGTAAATCGCGCCCGAGGCCTCGGGAGTCATCCCGACGTACGCGGAAATCAGGGTCGCGGACACGGAATCCGACCAGACGACGGCTCCGACGCCGTCCATTTCCGAAATTTCCTCAAGCACGTCGTAATCTATGCCGCGGTCGGGAGACTCAACCTTAAACTGAGGCAGGTCGGCCCGGGCACGTTCCGCGGCCAGCCCGGCGACGAACCCGCCGGTGTAAAAGAGTACCGAAAAACAGGAGGCCGCCGCGAGAACGCCGATATAGTATTTACGGAACCGCCATATACCGAACAGCTCGTATTCAAGCGGGAACTTCTTTCCGAATATCCTGAACGACTTCCGGGGCGAGGTCACGTAGTTCGAGTTGTCGGCTGCTGCTATCAGCGAGACGGGAGTCGCGCGGGCTATTCGACGGGCCGACGGAAACACTCCCATGATTACCGCGAGGATTATCCACCCGGCCGCCGGAAGCAGCGACCCAATTATCCCGGAGAAGACAATCTTCCCTCCGAGCGCGGCGCACAGCCCGATTCCGAGCGCCATCGCCGGAATATAGGTCAGCGCCGCCACGGCCAGCACCTCCCAGCCGACGGTTTCCAGAAGCTTTGAAAAATCGGCGCCGAAGGCCATATAGATACCGTATCTGAATCTAAACTGATCCGACCTGATCCGGAAGATGAGCGTTATCACGAATGCCGCGACGAAGATCGCGAGAAAGCAGACGAAATTCGACGTCTTTCTTCTCTGTTCGAGCCGGATATGCACCGACGTGCGTTCGCCGTATGAATAAGAGACCTCCTCGCCGACAAAGGACCTGTCGACCGCGGTCCCTCCAAGCCCGTATCTTTTGAGAAATCTCAGGCAGGAGGCCTCCGAATCGTCGGTAAGCCGGACGAAAACCCTGACGCGCCCGTCTCCCGAGGTACCGTAATAATCCTTCGGTGATACACTCGCGTATCCCCGTTCGGCCTCGGTCTTTGTATTTGCAATCCTTATCGCTGAATTAAAAATTCTCGTCCACTCTTCGTCCGTGTAGCCCTCGATAACGAGATTGTATTCGCAGCTGTCAGCCGCTTCGATCGCCGCGGCCTCGTAGCCGGTCTGCTCGGTCTTTATCATCCAGAAGAAGGACTGCGCGACCGTCAGCGCCGCGAAAAAGGCGGCGTATCCGCGGGCGTCGGATATCACCTCGCGGAAGGCGTGCTTAATATTCGAAAAGGAGAAAAAGCAAGCCAAAAAGCGGAACAAATCCCGGAAAAAGGATTTTATCCCGTACCTTACGAGCTTATGGTCTTCGTTGTAATACGATTTTCCGAAAGCCACGAGCGTTCTCCTTTCAGTCAGCTTATCCTTCAATAATCGCCACAGCCGACCTGTTCAGCGCTTCTTCGTCTTCTCTTTCGCATACGGCAAGTATCGTCATTATCACAAGAGCTCCGAAATTGATTGCAGCCGTCGTGACGGCGTCGAACGGGACCCCGTCAAGGGATCCGAAAAAGCAAACGGTCAAAAACCAAACGCGGAAAAGAACCGAGTAGAAAGAGATCCCGGAAACGCGAGGCAGTCCGTCTTTACCGGAAACGCGCCCGATAAAAGACCAGCTTTCGAAAAACGGTCTCCAGCCCCCGCCCTTCGATTCGTACCGGCGCAGGACAACCGGAGGAAACCAGTAGATGAAAAGGGCGTTTCCGATGAAAAGCACAATCTTCCGGCCTTTTGCTTTTTCCGAAAACCGGCGTAGAAGTTCGGCCTTCGCCTTATCCGGATCGGCCTGCAGATCAGCCCTGAATCTTCTCATTGTCGGTTCTCCCTTATCGCTGCAATAATCCGACTGTATTATATCACAACAGAAAACCCTTTGCAAGAATAATCTGTCGGTTATCACTTTTCCCCCTTGAACTTTATCATAGAATGATGTATAATATACGCTGAAAATAAATTGGATTGAAAGGTATCTCAAAATGACCAAAAACAGTTACGTTCTAAACTGGATCGACGAGATGGCGGCCATGACAAAGCCCGACCGGATCGTCTGGATCGACGGCAGCGACGCCCAGCGCGACGCTCTGCGCGAAGAAGCGTGCTCCACCGGCGAGATGATCAAGCTCAATCAGGAGCTTCTTCCCGGCTGCTATCTTCACAGGACCGCGATAAACGACGTCGCGAGAGTCGAAGGCAGGACCTTCATCTGCACCAAGACGAAAGAAGACGCAGGCAACATCAACAACTGGATCGAGCCCGGCGAATGCTACGCCCGTCTGTCCAAGCTCTTCACCGGTTCGATGAAGGGCAGAACGATGTACGTTATTCCCTATTCGATGGGAATCGTCGGATCCGACTTCGCCAAGTACGGAATCGAGCTCACCGACTCGATCTACGTCGTTCTCAACATGCTCATCATGACGAGAGTCGGAAACGACGTGCTCGACGCCATCGGAGACGGCCCCGACTTCATCAAGGGACTTCACTCGAAAGCTCAGCTCGATGAGAGCAACAGATACATCGTGCACTTCCCCGAGGACAACACCATCTGGTCGGTCAACTCGGGCTACGGCGGAAACGTCCTGCTCGGCAAGAAGTGCTTCGCTCTCCGCATCGCCTCCTTCCTCGGAAGGAAGGAACACTGGATGGCCGAGCATATGCTCATCCTCGGCGTCGAGTTCCCGAACGGCGAGACCAAATACGTCTGCGCCGCCTTCCCGTCCGCCTGCGGAAAGACCAACCTCGCGATGCTCATCCCGCCCGAGATTTACCGCAGGAAGGGCTACAAGGTCTGGACTGTCGGCGACGACATCGCCTGGCTCCGCATAGGAAAGGACGGCCGCCTCTGGGCTATGAACCCCGAGAACGGTTTCTTCGGCGTCGCTCCCGGCACCAACGAAAAATCCAACCCGAACGCTCTCGCCACCACGAGAGAGGGCGCGATCTTCACCAACGTCTGCCACAACCTCGACGACAACACGGTATGGTGGGAAGGACTTGACAACAATCCTCCGAAGAACGCCGTCAACTGGAAGGGCGAGAAGTGGGATTACAGAAAATACGACAAGGCCGACAAGATCAACACCTCGGGCGCGCATCCCAACAGCCGCTTCACCGCCGTCGCGACCAACTGCCCCTGCCTGTCGGCTGAATTCAACAACCCCGCCGGAGTTCCGGTCAGCGCCATCATCTTCGGCGGCCGCCGCGCAAAGACCGCTCCGCTGGTTTACCAGTCCACCTCCTGGCAGAACGGCACCTTCGTCGGTTCGATAATGGCTTCCGAGACTACCGCCGCAGCCGCCGGAGCGATCGGCGTCGTACGCCGCGACCCGATGGCTATGAGACCTTTCGTCGGATACAATATGGGCGACTACTGGCAGCACTGGCTGGATATGGGCAAGATCATTCCCAATCCGCCCAAGATCTTCCACGTCAACTGGTTCAGGACCGACGACGAAGGCAACTTCATCTGGCCGGGCTTCGGAGACAACCTCCGCGTC
>JAGDAM010000247.1 GCA_017959485.1 Clostridia bacterium | reverse complement strand
TGACCGAAGTGCTCAGCTTTTCAAGACTGGCGAACGAATTGTCGCGTCGCGCAGGAGGACTTGTATTCAACTATGCCTCGACCGGGGTCCGCAGGGTCGTCATGCAGACTGCGATAGGCGAATCGAAGCACCTTCTGAAGGAATACGATCTGTCCGAGGTTCAGGCGAAGGGATTCGCCGACGCGGTCATTTCGGCGTCTGACGAGCTGCGCCTGTGCGGGATCGATCCGGACGAGCTCCGGAACGCCGCCGCATCCAATCCCGACGTTCTTAATCAGCGCAAGTTTGACGAGATCGCGCTGATAATCAGTCACTACCGCGGTATCCTCGCAGAGAGCTTTACCGAACAGGGCAAGGAGATAGAGCGGCTCGCCGATCCCGAGGCAATAAAAAAACACTTCGGCGATATCCGGTTCTTTATTGACTCGTTCGCGGGTATGACCGGGCTCGAACACCGATGCTGCGAAGCGCTTTTCAAGGGGGCCGAGGGGGTCACCGTGACGGTTCCGATTCCCGGCCCTGCCTTCCGCGCAGCCGACTGCGTTTCCCAAAGGAGAATGTCCGACCGACTCAGAGCGGACGTTTCAGGTCTGCCGAACGAAACGGTCGAACTGCGTGGACCTCTTTACCGTTTCAGGAAGAAATCGTTAACCGCGGCGGTCGGTCGCCTGTGGAATCCCGGAAAGGAGGAAAAGGTTCCGGATGACGGAGGCATCCGCGTCGTAAAGACCGCCGACGCGTACGACGAGGCGGAAGTGTGCGCCGCCGTTGTCAGATCGCTCGCCGAGGGCGGATTGCGTTACCGTGAGATATCCATCGTCGCGAGAAACGCCGAATCATACCGCGGCATAATTGACAGAGCGTTCGAAGACGCGGGCGTTCCGCTCTTCTTTTCCGAAAAAATCCCGCTCTCCCACTCCTCTCCTTCGCGCCTGCTTCTTTCCGCGCTCAGAGTCTTGTCGGGAGGCTGGCGGCCGGAAGACGTCAGCTCTTTCCTTAAAACGACGCTCTGTCCCTTTGACGGAGACGATATTGATCTTTTTGAACTATATGCCGAAAGATGGAGTATCCGCGGAGCCGATCAGTATTCGGCGGAATGGATAAAAAATCCCCGGGGATACAGGCCGCTGAACGGAAGCGACGCGGAAAAACTCGCAAAAATCAACGCTGTCCGCTCATGGCTGAGCGAGACGCTGAGAGAACTCGACTGTAAGCTGAGAACCGCTTTTGCGGGCAAAGACGTCAAGGGGGTCGCATCGGCGCTCTACGGCCTGCTGACCGGGCTTAACGTACGCGATAAACTGAACGCGAGATCGAAAGAATGTGCGGATGCCGGAAGAAAATCCGAAGCCGCCGAACTTGCCTCGGCCTTCAGGGGAACCGTCACTGCTCTCGAACAGCTGTGCGACGCTTACGGCGACGCGCGCTGCCCTGCGGATCTGAAGGAGCTTTACACCGCTCTGTCCGCTCTCTTCGACTCGCTTATGCTCGGAAGCATACCCGACTCTTCGGATTCGGCCGTTTTCGGTTCGGCAAATATGCTGAGAGTCGAATCCGCGAGATTCGTTCTGCTTCTCGGGGTGAACTGCGGTGAGTTTCCGGCGTCGACCGTCACCGAAGGCCTTTTCAGCGATGACGAGCGCGACGCTTTCATTAAAGCGGGAATCCGTCTTATGAGAGACCGGGAATCAGCCGCCTCCGACGAACTTTACTTTTTCCGCAGAGCCGTGGCGTCGGCGTCGGAAGGAGTCTTTATCTTCTCCCGCAACCCCGGAGCTTCGATTCCGGTGATCCGGCTGAAGAATATCGCGCAGTTCGGCACAGTGCCCTCCGAGGCCCTCCTGAAAGAGCGTATAACCTCGCCAAGACTCGCTGCCGAGTATGAACACGCCCTATCGGGAACCTCTCTCGGAGAGGCCCTGGCACGGCTTGTGGCCGAATGCCGCGCGGACGGGCGTCTTCCCCGGATGCCCGCCGCTCCCGAACCCGTTTCCGCGGGGACCTATTCGCTTTCCGAAACCGCGGCGCGTCTCTGCTATCCCGCGCATATGTCTTTAAGCCAGTCTGCTTTTGAATCATTCGCAAACTGTCCGATGAAATACGTTCTGGGCAATAAAATCGGTCTTTCGGAAAGCGGCAAATCCGTTTTTTCACAGAACGACGCGGGTATTTTCGTTCATTACGAACTCGAGCATCTTCTCAAACTGATATTCGACGGCAAACCGGCTTTGATTTCCGATTATTCCGAACGCAAAAAGGAGACCGACCGCTTAGCACGTGATTATATCCGGAATAATATACCGGACATTTCCCTCCTCAACCGCCATGCTCTGGAGCGCCTCTGCTTTCTCGCCTGCTCGATCGCGGCTTCGGTGGCCGAAGAATTGAGCGGCTCGGGTTTCAGGCCGGCAGCTTATGAACTGCCGATCGGCGGCGGCGGCTTCCCTCCTCTCGTACTTTCTTTGTCGGACGGCGGTTCGGTTTCGTTTTCCGGGAAGATTGACCGCGTGGACGTTTTTCGGGATGGAGACGTCGCCTGGATCAGGACGGTTGATTACAAAACAGGCAATATTTCCTTTTCCATAGGACCCGGAGGCGAGGTGAAGGGCGGCTCGCAGCTGCTGTTTTATCTCTTTAACTTAACGAGGCAGAACAACCCGGAATTTGCAAGACGCTTTTTCGGAGGCGAGCCCAAAGAGGCGTCGGTATGTTACGTGTCATCCGCGCAGGCGGAAGCTTCTTCCAACCAGCTTGACGAAGAGGCGGTTTCCGCGGAAATCGCGGGAGCGATTACGCGGCTCGGGTGTATGATCGACAACGAGTCGGTCGTGTCTGCCGCGGATCCCGGAAAGGCATACGGCGAGAATCTGGCTACCGTCAGTCAGCAGGATTTCGACAGGATGTTCGAAGCGGTCAAAGAAGATATCACGCAGGCGGTGGAGACTATGAAATCCGGAGAAGCATCGGCGATCGGACTTGACGACGCCTGCGATAACTGCCCGTATTCGTTTGTCTGCAGATCCAAAAAAAAGAAAAGTTAAAACGGGGACTGATCAATGGAAAGAAAATGGAATGACGCTCAGCGCGCGGCGATAGAAATCCGGGGCCGTTCTCTCGCGGTATCCGCAGGAGCCGGATCCGGAAAGACATCGGTCCTTGTCGAAAGAATAATCCGTCTCATCACCGATCCGCAAACGCAAGCCGACATATCCCGCATGCTTGTCGTGACCTTCACGAACAACGCCGCGGCGGAGATGCGCTCCCGAATAACCGACGCGATCGGATCGCTGATAGCCGAAAACCCGTCCGACTCCCGGCTTCAGGAACAGTTGTCAAAGATCGGTTCCGCCGAGATCTGCACAATCGATTCATACTGCATCGGACTGCTGAGAAAGAACTTTCAGCTGACGTCTCTTCCCATCGGCTTCTCTATGATAACCCAGGAAGAATTCGACCCGATTTTGAACAGGATCGTGCCGCGGGTGATTGAGGAGATGTTCGGGTGCGACCCGACCTTTCCTCTGCTCGCGTCCTCCCTCTGTAAAGCGAAAGACGAGGGATTCCTCGCGGACGAGCTGGTAGAAATCGCAAAAGAGGCAAACGGGAAGGCGGGTCGCGCGGACCTCTTCTTCAACGCGCAGGCCGCGCTGGAAGAGGCGGCCGCGGGAGAGTTCTTTGAGTCGAAACTCGGGAAGCTTTTCGCGCACGCCGCCGCCTCGGCCGCCCGCGGAGAGTTGCGCAAACTTGAGGACCTGCGTTCGCGTATCCCTCTTTGCGATTTTGGAATTCACGAAGAAGTCGCAGGAGAATACGCAGAATTCTTTGAAAACATCTCCGGAGCCGACGCAGACGGAAAAAAATATGCCGATATCAGGGAACTCGCATACAGGTTCAGAGAGGTTAAACTGGACTCTTCAGGCACAAGAAAGCCCGAGAGGAAGATCGCTACCGCCGTTATCAACGACGCCAAGCAGGCGGCAAAGGATATTAGGGACGGCTTTTTCCCGTATGATTCCGAAACGCTGTCCCGGCTTCTGAAAGAATCAGCCGAGATAAACAGATGTCTCGGCGAGACGATGCGCCGAATATTCGACTTGTATTCCGAGGAAAAGCACCGGGAAGGCGTCGCCGATTTTTCCGAGGTGTTGAGAGAAGTCGGACGTCTTCTGCGCGGAGAAGACGGCGCCCCTTCACGGATAGCGCTTGCCGAAAGACAGAGATTCGATTACGTATTCGTCGACGAATACCAGGACACAAACGGCGATCAGGACGAATTGTTCCGTCTCATATCGAGAGACGACAATCTCTTTATAGTCGGAGACGTAAAGCAGAGCATCTACCGTTTCCGGGAAGCCGATCCGGAGGTCTTTGCCAGATACCGGGCAGAGTTCCCTGAATACCGGGACGGTCTCGCGGCCGGGAATCCGGCGTCGGTATTCATGTCGGACAATTACCGGTGCTCTCGGAATATCATACGGTTTACAAATCTTGTTTGCGGATTTCTTTTCAAAGACGCCTCGCGCGCAAGACTCGTCGGAGAGGGAGTCAAATATCTTCCAAAGGACGACCTTGTGGCGCATTCGGATGAAGATCTTCCTCCCGTGCGTCTGGTTTCGCTGTACGGGAAAGACTGCGGAGGAACGACCCGGGAGGCGGCGTTTATCGTAAAGGAGATACTGAAAAAGAAAGAGTCGCTCACCGATCCCGAAACCGGTACAGTGAAATGGGGCAGAATTGCCGTTCTCTGCAGAAAGACCGGGGCGCAGCTGGACAGTATCGTTTCGGCGCTTTCGGAGGCGGGTATTCCGGTGACGGCTTCCGAAAAGACGCAGCCGTTTGAAAAGCCGGAAGTGTCGCTTTTCTGTTCCATCCTCGCTTCCGTCGACAATCCGCTCCGCGACGTTTATCTTGCCGGCGCCCTGCGTTCTCCGGTTTTCGGTTTTTCTTTGTCTGATCTTGCGGTCGTCAGTATTAAAGTCCCGGGGGCGTGCCTCTGGGAATCGGTGTGCGGATATCCGGAACTGCCAGGAGCAGATCCGGTTCTTTCGGATAAATGCCGGTCGGCCGAGGAACGTTTCAGAAACTACCGGAATACCGCCAAGTCTATGCCGGTAGACCGTTTCGTCAGATTTCTGTGGAAAGATACTCTCGCCGGAGCGTACGCGGGTATATGCGACCGAGTTTCGCAAAGCTCTCCGAGAGACAGAAAATCGAGTCTGCGCAAGCTTTACGAGTATGCCAGAAGATCCGGCAGATCGGGTTTCGGGACCCTTCACGGTTTCGTATCGGATATGCTGTGGAAGATAGAGAAAGGCAAAACTTTTTCAACCGGAAGCGCACTATCCGAAGACGCGGTTTCGGTCATGACCATACACGCGTCAAAAGGACTGGAATTCGATACGGTATTCCTGACCGGCTGCGATAAGTCGGTTAATGCCGATAACAAAAAGAAGCGTTACCGTTTCACCGCCGATACGGGGCTTGTGGCCAAACTCACCGATAAAACGGGATTCGCGAGTTCCGAACACCCGTTGAAACACTTCGTATCGGTTATCCGCGATCAGAGCGAATCCGACGAGAATATAAGTCTGCTCTACGTCGCTATGACCAGAGCCAAAAAGGAACTTATAGTCACCGCTTCTTCAAAGTCGGAACGTGAACGAAAACTCTTCAATACGAGTGTCGAGCCGGCGGCCTCGAACGACGGAAGAAGTTTCGGACACGTCGCCTACACTTTCAATTCTTTCCAGAAGCAGATAACCGCGGCACTCTGCCGCATTCCCGAAGGCGGATGCTTCAGGATTGAAGAATACGACAGAACAAACCTTCCGATAAAAGGAGAGGAAGACGGCGATTCCCGTGAGGATCATGCCGTTACTCCGGGAACCGGCGGGGAAGACGCCCGGGCCGCGAGCTCCTTTGATGAAGACGAAATCGCGAAGTTAACCGCGGAACTGAGGAGAAGGATCGGTTACGAATATCCTTATTCACGTTCTACGACGGTGCCGATGAAGCTGTCGGTATCAAAACTATATCCGGATATTCTCTCGGAAGACGCTCCGGAGACGGAACCGCCAGCGGAGAGGGACGTCCTGCCGAGATTTCTCGGAGCGGATGCCGATCCGGCGGCGAAAGGAACGGCCACGCATCTGTTCCTCCAGTTCTGCGACATGGGAAAGGACTATCCGGACGCGGAAGCGGTAAAAGAGGAAATTGAGCGGCTGACGCGCGACGGTTTCATATCACCCGGAGACGCAGGCGTCATACGCGTATACGAACTTGTGCGGTTTTTCGCAAGCGGGTTTTACAAAACTGTCAGAAATGCACGGGAGATAATGCGCGAAAAGCGCTTTACCCGTCTGATTTCCGCGTCGGAACTGGTGACGTCGCCCGAAGAAAAGGCAAAACTGAATGAGGACAGCGTTCTCGTTCAGGGCGTTATAGACGTAATAGTTATTACAGACAACGGAGACGTGCTTCTGTGCGATTACAAAACCGACAGAATCCCGGCCGATATTATGCGTGACCGGGCCTCGGTCGCTTCGTTTATGTCCGAAAGACACGGCTCTCAGCTGTCCTACTACCGGGACGCGGTGAAGGATCTGACGGGGCGCTTCCCTTCAAAGTCGCTCGTGTTTCCTCTCGCCTACGGAGAGGCGGTGGAGATTATTACGTCGTAATCGCTTTCGGTCAAAACAAGAGCCGATACCCCGCGGTCCGCGCAGCGGACCGAAACGGTATCGGCTCGGAACTATATGGATATTCCCCGTCAGCTGATTCCGAACAGCGCCTTGAGATCGTCGACCTTGATATTGCCGTCCGCGTCTCTGAACTGAGACAGTATTACGTCGGCGTAATAATCTATCATATCGTCAGACAGGTCGACGTCAAATCCGGCGGCCTCGATTTCCGCCTTGAATTTTTCGGCGAGCAGGCGCACCGCGGCGCGAACGCTTTCCTTGTCATTAAAGTCCAATCCGGCAAGTATGTCGTTGATTGTGTCGGTAACCTCCGAGAAGAAGTTTTCTGAAACGCCGGGATCGATCTCGGGCAGCTTGATTACGTCTCCTATCGCTTTCATACCGAGGTCGGTAAAGAAGTCGCTGAGTTCGGCGAGAGAGGGATTCTCCCGAAGAATATCTATGATATCCTTGATCGTTTGTCCCTTGGTAATAATATCCGTTATTCCTTCGCCGTCTTTAATCTTTGCCATTACGCCGTCGCGGATCAGGACCGAAATAATGTCGCCGAAGGACTTGAGATCCGCGCTCATCGCCGCCGAGTCTTTTGAGTCCATGTTGAGATTGACGACCAGTTTGTCGAAAGCCGGCTGCATAGTCTCTCCGATATCCGGCTTCTTCAACCCGAGAAAGTCCTCGCCGTTCATCCATTTCGACGAAACCGCGCCGACTCCGTCACAAACAACCGCGTTGATTATCTTTGATTCGGTCAGAGACGACGAAATCGATTTGATTGCTTCGGCCTGTTCGTTACTCCATTTTTCGGGGTCGCCGGCATGCATAATTGAAGAGACGTCCCCGGCCAGCAGACCGATCGAATCCGTCTCGGCTTCAAGAGTCGTTTTCTCTTCCCTGACCGTGAAGCTTGTGAGCGCAGTGTTCATAAGGTCTCCGCCTGCCCGGGCGTACAGCTTCATTACAGGCGTGCCGCTCGTCTGGGCAACGACGTCGGAGACGTCGGAAACGGTCGAAGCGGCGGGAATGATCCCGGCGCGTCCAAGCGAATTCAGTATAGGCGTCGCGGCGCTTGAAAGACTGTAGACCGGTGTGAGAAGGATGAAAAAGACTACCGCGAACTGAAGAATACCGTAAATCAGCGTGCGCAGAGGACGAAGCTTCATATTCTCTTCGTGACTTTTAATAGTATCGCGGGCGGCGATGGTTGCAATCAGGTAGATTATCCAGGTTACGAATCTTATCAGGTTGAAAAGGATAAAAAAGGCGAGGGGGGCGACGATAGCGTAAACGACGCCGGCTACCGCCTGTCCCGCTCCGGGAAAATCGGAGAGTACCGCGGAAACCTCGGTCATGTCCTGACCCGGGAATACCCGCTGCAGAATCGACACGATAAGCGGGCCGACGTTTCCGAGTTTCGGTTTATTGAAAAAAACAATAAGAAAAGCTCCGACCGCCGAAAGAAGAACGGTCAGAAATCTGTATCTTGCCTTTATGGGACCTCTTCCGAAAGCCCAGGCCAGCGAGATCAGAAAAGAAAAAGCGGCAATTATATAAAGAACTGTCGACATACGTATACTCCTGTTCGGTGTGAGACGAAAAAACTTCTTTTCACTATTGTACAATATTTCCGCGGGAAAATCAAGGAAAACAGATAATTATCCCGCAATTGTAAGATAATCGGCACAAAAATACACCCTGAGTTCAAAAAATAATCATTTTTGCGGTTTATAATATGATTACAGTAAGATAAGGAGACGCGGATTTGAAAATACTGACGGCAACTTCCGACCGGGAGCTCTCGGCCGCTCTGTGCGCGGTCCTGCGATATGAGGGACACCTGCCTATTATTGTATATGACGGCGCTGAAGCGATAAACGAACTCTCCGGGGGCGGTTTTGACGCGATTGTGGCGGACGAAGGACTGCCCAGAGTCAGGTTTAATCAGCTGATTAATATAGACGCGGCGCTCCCGCTCCCTGTTCTTATCCTCGTGCGTCAGGGCGTCTCTCCGGATATCGCCCGCGAGAGACCGGGCAGGACTGAGCTGTTGAGATTTCCTTTTGAATTAAAAGACTTTACTGATGCCCTCGGCCGTCTGTTTTTGGAGGACAGAACCGACCCTGCCGGCAGCGACGGTGCAGTGCAATGAAAAAAGCAAGAGTCAAATTCGTTATTTACGCGACGGCGGCAGTCGCGGTTCTCCTGACCGTACTGCTCTCGGTAATCAATATTACCGTTTTTTCGCTTGCAGCCGAAGACGCCGACGTTATGCTTGAACGGCTCTCTAAAACGGCCCGGTCGAACGCTCAGGACAATCCCGAAAACGCAAAAGAGGGATTGGAACCGGATGCTCCGCAGGGGATGGCTCCGGGTCCCGGACCGGAGGGCCCCGCGGGAAGGGGCGGAGACAATCCGGGCTTCTTCGGAAGATTTACACCCGACGGAAACGATCTTCCTCTGTCCGCGAGGTATTTTTCGGTGAAAATCGGAAAGACGGGCGAAAAAACGCTGATCAAATATAATATTTCGGCATATACCGAGGAAGAGGCGCTGAATCTCGCTGAAAAGCTGTCTTCAGGCAATTTGCGCGGATGGACGGGCGTGTATTACAGATACAGAGTGGATAAATCCAAGGGCGAGACCACAGTAACCGTGCTCGATCAGTCGCGCGAACTGCTCCCCGCATGGAGGATACTTCTCTTCTCGGTCGCGGGGGAAACAGTCGGACTCGCGGTCTGCCTTCTCTTCCTGACAGTCGTATCAAAAAAGATATTCCGTCCGCTTGAGGAAGCCGACAGAAAACAGCTGGCGTTTACCGTCGAGGCGGAAAAGAGATTCAAAGTACCGCTTACTGTAATAAATCTCAACGCGGAGCTTCTCGAACGCAAATACGGTCCCGACGAATCCACTCAGGCGATAAGGACCGAGGTCAGAAAAATGTCGGAAACGACAAGGCAGCTCGCGAAGTTCCATCTTGTCGGAGAGCGGGACGTCTCCGCGGTACCGGTCGACGTGTCTTCCGTTGTGTCAAAGGCGGCTGAATCCGCAAAAGACAGACTGAATTCTTCGGGTGTAACGCTTATCTGCGAGATCGAACCGGGTATAACGCTTTCCTGCGACGAAGAATCGTTCAAAAAGATCGCTGATGAACTTATTGATAACATAAGAAAGTTCGCCGCCGGCGAGGCGGTTCTCTCGCTCAGAAAAGAACGCGGGCACGTTGCGCTGATCTCCGAAAACGAAACTATCCTGCCTGACGGAAGTTATGATCAGGTCTTCGACAGATTCACACGTCTGCACAACGCCGACGGCGTCCCCGGTTACGGCTTGGGACTGTCCTACTTCAAGGACACCGTGACGGCGCTCGGCGGAAGAGTCTGTGCCGGCTGCTCCGGGGGCAGATTTACCGTAAAAGCGGTTTTTTAAAATGATCAGGGTTGAAAATCCCGTCGTAGTGATGAAGCGCTTCGAACTGAAGTATATCATTACGCGGGAACAGGAAGATTATTTCAGACAGGCGATCGGCGGCCGGATGCTTCCGGACAGGTTCGGAAAAACGTCGATTCAGTCGCTCTACTACGACACTCCGGAATATCGGCTGATCAGCGCAAGCATCGAAAACCCCCTTTTTAAAGAAAAGATCCGGCTGCGTTCGTACGGGATAGCCACGGATGATTCTCCCGTCTTTCTCGAACTTAAAAGGAAAGCTTACGGAATCGTCTACAAGAGGCGCGTCGAGTCGACGATTCCTCTTGTAAACAAGTTTTTCGCGAAAGACGGCGACATATGCGCCGGCGGACAGATAAACAGCGAGCTCGTCTATTTCAGGGATTATTACAGGGATCTGGCGCCCGCGTGTCTTATTATATACGACCGAACTGCTTTTTTCGAGCCCGACGGAGAGTTGCGGCTTACGATCGACTCATGTCCCAGATACAGAACCGACGACATGGATATCCGGCATCCCGTCGACGGCATTCCGCTTCTGGACCCCGGCTGTTCGGTGCTTGAGATCAAAGTTCAGGAGTCGATGCCGCTCTGGCTGACAGAGATACTGTCGCGGGGACGGATTTACAAGACTTCGTTTTCGAAAGTCGGCGCGGCATATAAAATGCAGATGAGATCATACAACTGAGAGGTATTGTCAATGTTTGATTCGGTTTACACAACCGGAAGCGTCACCGCGTCCGAGTTCTTCCTTATGACCGTCTTTGCGCTTGCGGCAGGGCTGGTTTTCAGCTGGATTATCTCCTTCAGGGTAAAGTCTACAAAACGCTTTTTTGCGGTGACGTCTCTTATACCTTTTGTCGTCGCATCGGTCATAACCTTTGTCAACGGCAATATAGGCGCCGGAGTCGCGATCGGAGGCGCGTTCGCTCTGATCCGGTTCAGATCGGCTCCCGGGACGTCCGACGAGATAGCCGCCATCCTGATGGCCATGGGTTCGGGCATCGCCTTCGGTATGGGCTATCTGACTTACGGTGTGATAATTCTTCTCGGACTTTCCGCGGTTTATTATCTTATCTCTTCCCTTCCCGTATTCGAGCATAAGGACAGGTCTCCCGAGATGCTGCTGCGCATCACGATTCCCGAATCGCTCGAATACAACGACGTTTTCGAAGATATTTTCTCGCATTACTTAATCTCTTACGAAAACGTGGGAGTCAAAACGACCGGCATGGGATCGATGTTCCGGCTTTCCTTTAAAATCCGGATGAAAGACAAATCCGAGGAAAAAAACATGATAGACGAACTGAGAACCCGCAACGGCAATCTCGAGATCGCAATCACGCCTTACACCGACGTTCAGAATCAACTCTAAACAGTATATTCTTAACGGAAACGGGCCGTATCCGGGTCGAAATGACCTGAATACAGCCCGATTTTTATTTCAGTCAATGTCCTCGTGCAGTTCGGTAAGCGGCTGATTGAGTATTGACGGATGCTCTATCATTTTCTTGAACAGCTTGAAAGCCGAGGCGAAATAATACCCGTCGCAGATTCTCTCGTCGGTTACCGCCTTGAGATCTATATATCTCTTTCTTATTACGTTCCCGAATTTGTCCGGTTCGTAAACCGTCTTTTTGGTGCCGTATGACAGGAACACCGGAAGATTTCCGAAATCGTAAATGTGATGATATATCGGGTTGATTCCGAGCGAACCCATGCTGGTTATAATCATTGAACCGTGGAAAGGCGAGACGTCAAGCAGCGCTTTGGGCAGGCGTCCGTGGTAATCGAGCTTGTTTAGCAGCCAGACGAAGAATCGGAGCACCCATCCCGGAAGCTTGTTGAGAACCCCCATAAGATTGTCGAAATCGGTCGGCTGATCGAGCGCCGCGAGAGCCGCCTCCGCGGTATCGTTGAATTTGCGGTAAACGTCGTCGAGAGTGTCCGAGGGTTCAAACTCGACCTTGATAACGGTATCGGGAGCCGAAATCGACATCTCTTTCTTTATAGTCATGACAAAGACGATGCCTTTTCGCGCGTATACCTTCTGACCCGATATGAAGCGGTTGATCCCGGGCCGCGCGGCGATGGCGCGGATATAAGCGGCGAGAAGAACGTGAAGTATAGTAATGTTTTTCATACCCGCGGCGGCTTTAGCCCGGCAGAGCTTCTCGGCCTCCTCGACGTCTATCCTGTCGTAAAAGGTGTTCAAAGCGTCGCTGCGCTTCGGCATGATATAAGGCATTATGCGGTTCATTGGATGAAGCGTGCGCAGCTTGCGGCCGTCGCTGCGGTCGCCGAATCTCTTTTTGCGCTCACGGTATTGAATTACGGTTTCGGTTTCTTCAGTCCCGGCGGCCGGCCTCGTTTCGACGTCCGCCTGCTCGACCGGTAGGTTCTTTTTTCTTTTTCTTCTCATGTTCGTGTTCTCTTTCGGGGATAAAATTGAAAATGTTAAAAACCAAGATTGGAATCGACAAGTATTACGTGAATTCTG
>JAGDAM010000022.1 GCA_017959485.1 Clostridia bacterium | reverse complement strand
TTGAGAAACATCCAGTTTCTCCGCGCCTTCTCAGCAAGGGCAGGCGCAAAAATGGCTCGACAATCTACGCACTCAAACGGTGCGTTGTTGACCTGACGTCTGAAATCTTGAAAAACCGCCTGTTTTCCTGCGATTTCTCAGCAAAAACAGGCACAAAAATAACTCGGCAATCTCCGCACGCGAATTGTGCGGTATTGCCTTAAATGGGTTGAAAAAAAGTCACATAAATTTTTGGCCCGTTAAGGGAAAGGAAAGACTATGACTGACGTATATCTTTCTACCGAATCGCTGTCGAAGCACTACCGGGAAAACGCGGCGAACGACAATATCACCGTTTCGCTGCCCCGGGGGAAAATCACCGGCTTCATCGGCCGCAACGGCAGCGGAAAAACGACTATGATACGCCTGCTTACCGGGATTGCCTTCCCGACGTCGGGGAAAATCGTCTTTGAGGACGCCGACGCCCGGAAGCATATCGGAGCCATCGTGGAATCTCCCACCTTCTTCGGAGGAATGACCGCGGAAGAGAATCTTGCGTATCAGGCGAAAATGACCGGCGCCGACCCGGGAAAGTCACGCGAACTGCTCGAAGCGGTGGGACTCGCGCCAGGCAGCCGGAAAAAGGTAAAAAACTATTCGCTCGGCATGCGTCAGCGGCTCGGCATAGCGATGGCCATGGTCGGGGACCCCGAACTGCTGATTCTTGACGAGCCCACCAACGGACTCGACCCGCAGGGAATGCTCGAGATGAGAGATTTTCTTCACAAACTGTCAAGAGAGAAGAATATCACCATCCTCGTTTCCTCCCACCTGCTCGGCGAACTCGAACGGATTGCCGACAGCTATATATTCATTGACAAAGGACGCATTATCGAACAAATCGACGCGGCGGAACTCGAAAAGCGTCTGACGGGAAGGATATCCGTGACCTTCGCTTCCGCCCCGGAGGAACTGGCACGGCTTATGGACGAATGCGTCCGCGACGGAGCCATATCGTCATACGAGATTTCGGACGGACGCCTCTTCATTTACGGTCCGCGGAATTACAGACGTCTGCTGACGGCGCTCGGGCACGCCGAAATAACCGATCTCAAAACCGACGGCGGCACGCTGGAAAACTATTATCTTGACAGGGTGGGCGAATAATGGGAAAGCTGATACGCGCCGAACTTTACGGCATTCTTCACGGCAAGCTGATCTGGTTCCTCGCTGCGGGAGCTCTTGTTTCCGGCTTTCTGGTCCCCTCGATTTATTATCTGATGTTCCGTTTCTTCGACCTGCTGACCGAAACGGCGGAAGGAATCATGGTCTCCGAGGATATCGCCGCGCTGACTAACACCATAGACGGACTCAAGGCGATGATGAACGCCGACGCCGTCTTCCTGACCTGCATCCCCTTCACAAACGGATACGGGCTGTTCATTGTCGGAGCCGTCAGCTTCTTCTCCGCGCGTCAGTTTTCAAACGGAATAATCAGAAACAAGATAATCGCCGGGCACAGCCGTTCGGGTGTGCTCGCGGCAATGTGCCTCTCTTCCCTTTTCATCTCGCTGCCTTCGGCTCTCGTATACACTCTTTGCTCGGCGCTCTGCTCCCGGCTGATATACGGGGAATTCAAGTCGATAGACGGCGCGGATCTTCTGAGAATGACGGTCCTGGTTATGTTTATCTATCTCTTCTATTCGGTAATACCGGTTACCGTTTCCTTCACGGTGAAGAGCGTGCCCAAATCGATGATCATCTCCCTGGCGCTTCCGGTGGCGGTCGGTGCGATCCTGTCGCTGATAGCGACCGCCGCCGGGTCGTTCCCGGACGTTGTGACCTATTTTCTCTGCGCCCTTCCGAGCTTTCAGCTCTCTGCTCTCACCGTGACAGCCGGCTCGGACGCTTTTCTGGCAATCGCTGTCGCCGCGGACGCGGTGCTCGCGGCCGCGACAGCCGCGGGAGTCGGTTTGTACTTCCGCAAAAGCGATCTGAAATAAAAAGAGAGGCAGAAAGATGATAATATCCACAGACAACAGCGTAATAAGAGCCGCGGTCGGCGACGCCGAATCGATCCGGCTGATCGCCGAAGCCGGATTCGACGGAATCGACTACTCCTTTTACGGAATGGGACCGGTTTACGACATCCTCGCGAAAGGCGACGGAGAGCGCGAACTCATCGCCGCGGAGATAAAAGACTGCGCAGGAAGGCAGGGTATAGTTTTTCCGCAGTGCCACGCCGAACTGAAATACGCTTACGGTACCATCGGCTCGGACGAGAGCGATCCCGTTTTTCAGCGCGTCGTAAGAAGCATGGAATACTCGGCGCGGATCGGCTGCCCGCAGATAGTTATTCACACTCTGAGATGCCCGCTCGATATGCCTGACTCGGATGCCGACGCGGTAAACCGCGATTTTATGCGGCTTTTCCTTCCCTACGCCGAAAAGTTCGGACTGTATATCGGCGTCGAAAACCTCTTCAAGCACGATAAGCCGAACGCCCGGTT
>JAGDAM010000246.1 GCA_017959485.1 Clostridia bacterium | reverse complement strand
TCATCCACCGGCCCTCATCCGTCGGCTTCGCCGACACCTTCCCCGGAGGGGAAGGCAAAAGCGGTCCCCCTTCCCCGTTTCGGGGAAGGCAAGCGTTTATTGTATTTTGGATAGCACCAATATGCTTCAGCGGTTACCGTTTTCGGGCGGACGAGCGATGCTCGCCCCTACGGCGTAAACCATAATATTTATTATGATTTGCGTCTCTTTTCACCTTCGGACGCAGTCCGAAGATTTCACAAAACGCGAAGCGTTTTACTTCACAGTCCGGCGAAGCCGGACGACTTCACTGTCCGGCGCAGCCGGACGGCTTCACTGCCGAGCGCCGCGATGCGCGAAGGCCCCAGCCGCCCATACGACGTACGTATCAATAATCATTGGTGTTTAAGTCTATTTTCATTCCGATGTTTTGCCGCGGCATGAAAAGCCGCAGACTTCATTGGCCCTCCCGCGCACAGTCTCCCCTTGCGCATCCTGCAGCGATGTGATATAATTATCATATATCTCAAGACAAGGATAGTATTATGAAATACGGATCGATGTCGATAATCTTCCGCGAGCAGAACGGAACTCCCGAGCATATCGGATACGTCGAATCGCTGACGCGGATGCGCCGCGCGGGATTCCTTACCACCGACCTGAACCTCTGCCAGATCTGCGCGCACAAGACCCTGCTCCATCTCGACGGCTGGCGCGAACACGCGGCCGAAATCGCCGATACTGCGGCAAAACTCGGGATCGAACTCGTCCAGTGTCATCTTCCCTTCAAATCCGCAAAGGTGAAATGGAAGAAGCCAGACGAGTACGCCTACTATATCGAAATGTTCTACCGGGCGATCGACGTCGCCGCGGCGCTGAACGTCCCGTGGGCGGTCATACACCCCGAGCGCGACGCGAGCGGAACGCTCACCGAGGAACAGCTGCTTCGCCGGAACCGCGACGAATTCGACCGGCTGATAGAGCACGCGCTCGCGTCGGGCGTCGGTATCGCCTTTGAAAACATGCGTTCGGGCTACTGCTCGGAGGCGGGACAGCTGATCCGACTCGTCGATTCATACTCGGACGACCGCGTCGGAATCTGCTGGGACACCGGCCACGCGCACACCGCGTACGAAGGCGGAAGCCAGCTCGAACCGCTGAAATCCGTCGGAAAGCGTCTGCGCTGCACTCATATCGACGACAACTTCGGCGACAAGGATCTGCATCTGCTCCCCTGGGAGGGCACGGCCGACTGGAAGGAAATCAGATCGGCGCTCGACGGGATCGGCTACTCCGGCGCTCTCATACTCGAGCCGTCGGTCAACTACCGCTCGCCCGACCGGCTAAAGGACGAGAACGCCCGCCACGCGTTCGAAGTGGTTAAAGCTCTGGCTGAACTGTAACATGATAAAGCTCTGTGTTTTCGACCTCGACGGAACCACCGTCGATACTCTCGCGTCGATAGCTTATTTCGCCAACCGAATCCTTCTGCGCGAAGGATATCTTCCCTGCCCGGTCGAAGCCTACCGCACGCTCGCCGGAGGAGGCGCGGCAAAGCTCTGGGCAAATCTCGCGGAAGCGAGGCATATTCCTCCCTCCGACGCCGAGCGGATGAAAAACGCCTGGATCGACGAATACGCCGAGGACCATATGTATCTCGCTCGTCCCTTCGACGGGATCGTAAAGATGCTCTCCGACCTCCGTGCCGCCGGAATAAAGACGGCCATAGTCACGAACAAGCATGAAAAGATCGCGTCACGGATCTGCGGGACGCTCTTCCCGGATCTGCTCGACGACCTCGTCAGCGACCATCCCGGAATGGCGCTCAAGCCCGACCCCGGCGAGCTGCTGGCTCTTATGAAAAAATACGACGCCCCGGGACACGCGACTCTCTACTGCGGCGACCACGAGATAGACATGATCACGGGAACCCGCGCCGGAGCCGCGACGGTCGGCGTCACGTGGGGCTTTCACAGCCGCGAGCGCCTGCGGGCGGCCGGAGCCGGCTTCATCGCCGAAGTTCCCGACGATATAACGAAGATAGCTAAATCAATTTAAGGAAAGTCCGACAATGAAAAAACACTTTCTTTTGATCATCACCGACCAGCAGCG
>JAGDAM010000245.1 GCA_017959485.1 Clostridia bacterium | reverse complement strand
GTCGACCGAGAAGACGAGCAGCCTGCGCTTTTCGGACATTTTTATCTTCCTTTCGGTTTAATTTCAGAGTAAAATGTAATTACATATTGACTTTTCGCCGCCCCGCGTGCTATAATGACGGCGTCGGGCGTTACCGTGATCATTATAACCCCGAAAAGGAGAAAAGTCAATGAAAGAGACTCGCAAAACGGTAGCCGGACTCGCAAAGGAGCTGGGACTCTCGACCGCCACGGTATCCCGCGCGCTGCACGGCGACCCGTCGGTTCAGCCCGATACCGCGAAGCGTGTTCTTGAGGCGGCGGAGGGTTTCGATATCAAGCGCCGCCGGAGCTCTGCCGAAGTGCGCGGCGGAAACGCCGCTCTGATAGTCGCGGCAAACCTTTCCAACCCGATAACGCTCGGGTTCATCGAGGGCCTCCGCGTGTCGCTCTCCGCTTCCGGCATAAACGGTATAATCGCTCTCACCGATTACGACGGGGAGCGCGAATGCGAAGGCGTCGAATACGCTCAAAGCAACGGAATGACCGCCGTCTTTCTGCTCAACGCGATCGAAAGTCCGCGGCTGATCTCGCTCATCAGAAGTTCCCGGATCCCCGTTGTGCTTATAAACAGATATCTCAGGGGACTCGAGACCGACGTCGTGATGATCGACAACTACCGCTGCGGCTGGCTCGCCGCCGATTATCTGATCTGGCGGCGGCACGAACGTATCGCGCACGTCGCGGGGCCCGAGACGTCGGTCACCTGTCGCGACCGCACGCGCGGCTTTCTCGACCGCATGGCGGAAGCCGGACTCGACGGACGCAGGTTTCTCTTTTTCGGCGACCGCACCTGGGACGCCGGCGTCCGGTTTGCCGAAAAGTGGCTGGGACTGCCCGAAAAAGCAAGACCGACCGCCCTTTTTTCGACGACCGGCCTTATGGCGGCGGGGACCGTGACCGCGCTCCGGCGGGCGGGGATCCGCGTCCCCGAACAGCTCAGCGTGATCATCAACGACGACTACAGCCAGTCATATATGCCATACCCCGTCGATTTCACCAGTTACGGACGCGACCCGGTCGCGATGGGAAGGACCGCCGCCGAACTGCTGGCGGCCCGCACGGCCGATCATTCGCGTCCGCCCGAACGGATAGTGCTCCCGCCGGTCCTTACCGAGTACAACAGCGTGCTTTACCGGTGAACAGGCCGTTCCGACCAAGTACGGCGCGCGGTTTTGCCTCCGCGGGGCGAAAAGTCATCTCACGCAGGCGGCAATGACGTTGCGCAGGCGCGGGTGGACGAACTCTTCCCGGTTGTTGAGCATATGCTGGGCGTAATAAGCCGAAAGCTTCAACTCTGGAGAGCATATCATCAGCGCGCCTGCGGCTCCGGCCCAGCCGAATTCGCGGAGCGGAAGCAGGGCGCCGCCGCGCGGATTTATCAGGGTTCGGACGCCGAGTCCGTAGGAATATGCGCTGCCGAGCTGCGGCCAGATAAAGGTCGAACGCTGCCTGAAATTGAGCATAGGCGTACGCATAAGTTCTATCGACGCTTCTGACAGTATCCTCTCACCGGTCGCTCCGACTCCTCCGCAGGCGAGCGCGTCGGCAAATCTGGCCATATCGTTAACGGTTGATATGACGCCGGCGCCGCCCGACTCGTATCCGTCGCCGAGGATATACATATTGAAAAGCTTCATCTCCTCGGCTTGCCCGGTGCGGTCGTTGAGGCGATACTGCTTCTCCATGAACGGCTTTATTTCGTCGGTGAGACGGAAGCCGCTGTTTTCCATCCCGAGCGGATCGAATATCGCGCGCTTTACGTAATCACCGAAGCGCTCGTCGGCAAGGACTTCTATGACGGCGGCGAGGATATCGTGGGACAGCCCGTAAAGGAAGTATTCTCCCGGCTCGAAGGCGAGCGGGATACCGGCCATCGCCTTAACCGTCTCGAGCGTCGGGCAGACGCCGCCCGTGCGTTCGCGGACCCGCCTGATCTCGGCCGAGGTCAGGTTGTATCCGAAGCCCGAAGTCATGCAGAAAAGATCGCGCACCAGTATCGGACGCGAAGCCGGAACGGTATAGGTCCCGCCCTTCTGTGCGACTCTGACGGAGGCAAATTCGGGGATAATCTCGGACAGAGGCGTCTCGAGGAGCATCCGTCCCCGCTCGATCAGCGTCATTGCCGCCGCGCAGGTTATCACCTTCGAGCAGGAATAAATGAAATATCTGCCGTCGGGCCGCGGAAGCATATCCCGGTATTGCGCCGCGCTCCGGCGGTATATTTCTTTGTGGTCCTGCCAGACTGACAGGTCGCAGGCCGGGATTTTGTGCTCCGGCAGTGAATCTATGAATTCGTCGAGTTTTTTGAAATCCATTTCTTCCTCGTTTTTGTATTAGTATCGGGAGGTTTGAGGTGCGGGACGGGGGTGGTAGCTCGGAATTGCGGGGGGAGGGATGAGGTCAGTGCGAACATAGTGCGTCTGAGGGTTGCGTAGCGCCCCATCCGTCGCCCGTTCTGGCGACACCTTCCCCAGCCGGGGAAGGCAAAGCGCTAATTCCGAATTCCGCATTCCGAATTCCGAATTATCTCTCGAACCCTTTGTAGTGTCTTCTTCCGAGAACAGACGAAAGATCGTATTTCGCCGAGAATTCGGTCGTGACGAAGCCGGCGATCTTCACCTGGCTGTTGCGCAGTTCGGGCGGAAGATGATCGTCGCGCGCCCAGTCGGTGACCTCAAAGTCTCCGTTTTCGTATATCTCCATGGTGGTTATCGAGGTGTTTTCG
>JAGDAM010000244.1 GCA_017959485.1 Clostridia bacterium | reverse complement strand
CATTTTAGGTAACGGTATTACGTTTTTCCCTTCCTTTGCAAGACGTTCGATTTTAGGTCCGCCCGGGTAGCCTTCGCCAAGCGTTCTTGAAACTTTATCAAAGGCTTCGCCAACGGCATCGTCAAGTGTCGAACCTAAAATTTCAAAGTCGTCGTAAATATTAACAACTATTTCCGCCGTATGTCCGCCACTTGCCAAAAGTGCAACGAACGGCGGTTTTAACGTTTTATCGGCAAGATAAGAAGCCGCCAAGTGTCCCCTGATATGATTTACGGGGATCCGCGGTTTCCCGCTTGAGGCGGCCAGGCCCTTTGCAAAGCTGACGCCGACAAGAAGCGCGCCGATCAGCCCGGGACCGGCCGTCACGGCGACGGCGTCAATATCCCCGACGGAGCAGCCCGACGCCGAGAGCGCTTCCCGGCACACGCCGGAGACGGCCTCGGTATGCGCACGGCTCGCGATTTCCGGCACTACGCCTCCGTACGCCGCGTGTATATCTATCTGCGACGCGACGATATTTGAAAGAACGGTATTTCTTCCTTCCACGTGCTCTGTGACGGACGCCGACGTCTCGTCGCACGAGCTTTCAAACGCAAGTATCTTCATTTTCAGTTTTCACCGAGAGCAAGCGCCATCCGGACGGCGTTCTCCGTCGGGGCGCGATAATAATTCCTGATGATTCCGGCGTCGGCAAACCCGCGGGAAGCATAGAGAGCTCTCCCTGCCGCGTTGCCCTCCCGGACCTCGAGCGCAACGTTTACGACTCCCTTCTTTTTCAGAAGTCCTATGATACCGTCGAGCATCTGCCCGGCAATTCCCCGCCGCCTGAACCGGGGGGACACGCAAACAGATCCGATATCGGCGGAATCTTCAACGTACATGGCGCAGGCGTAACCTACGGTTTTGCCGTCCTGCCGCGCAGAGGCGATAATCCTGCGGTATCCGTCGCCGCTTTCTAGAACGTCCCCGACGCCGCATTCATCGCAAAGCGCGGTGATCCCGGGATCGGAAAAACCGTCCTCGGGTTCAAAAAAATCAATAACCGAGCCGCCCGACGAGACTGTCATCGTCCTCTATCCAGTCCGATACGTTTATTACACGGTATTCATCCGGGGTGTCCCTCACTATAAGAGTGGTGATCCCCGCGTTAATCACGGTCCGCTTGCACATCGCGCAGCTCGACGTCCCGGGAACGAGCTCTCCGGTCTTTGCGTCGACGCAGGCCATATACATCGTCGCCCCGATCATCTCATCGCGCGAAGCCGCGATTATCGCGTTCGCCTCCGCGTGGATGGACCGGCAGAGCTCATACCGCTCTCCGCGCGGTATTTTCAGCTCGTCTCTCAGGCAGTAATTGAGATCGCAGCAGTTTTTTCTGCCGCGCGGAGCGCCGTTGTATCCCGTCGACACGATACTGTCGTCCTTGACGATTATCGCTCCGAAATGTTTTCTCAGGCAGGTGCTCCTTTTGGACACGGCCTCCGCAATATCAAGATAATAATTTGTTTTAGATTTTCTTTCCATAGTCTTTCCCTCTTACGTATAATTATACCAGTATTTCCCTTTGTTTTCAAGGTCCGGCGGTGACGGGCGCCGAGTTTTTTGCCCGGGTTCACAAAAATACGCTCTCTCAATTAAAAAAGGTTGACAACAGCGCCGTAAAATGGTAAAATATAAGTGTAAACGGCGGAAAACGCCGCGCTTCGCCGCAGACCGCGGGAAGCGGATCTTTGAAAGGAAATAAACCGATGAAATTCTGTTCCAATTGCGGAAACCGTCTTGAAGACGACGCGCTGTTCTGCTCGAACTGCGGCGCGAGTTTTGCCCCCAAGGCGGATGAAGAAGTGAAAGAGGCAGCGTCGGAAGTCGCCGCCGAAGTAAGCGAGCCCGTCTCCGAAAAGGCGGAAGAGATCAGACAGGCGGAGGCGCGCGTCGAGGAAAAGGCCGAGACAGTCGTATCTCCCGCTCCTCAGAGTCAGCCGATAATTCCTCCCCCGGTTATCGCAAACGAAGCTCCGGAAGCGGTCGTTGAGGATGAAAAAGCCAAGGCAAAGGCAAACAAGCCCCTCTCCCTCGGCGTATTTATTCTCTTCGATATCCTTCTCTGCATCCCGGTCATCAACTTCATAATGACGCTTGTGCTTTCGTTTGCGCCGAAAAACAAAAACGTCCGTCATTTCTGGCAGGCAAAGCTTGTATGGCTCATCATCGGCGTCGTCCTGCTTCTTGTTGCCGGGATATTCGCTCTCATATTCCAGGAGCAGATCTCGACGGCTATAAAGAGCGTTTACGACGCGATCGCCGGAACAGGTCTCATCCCTTAAAAAATCAGAACTCAAAAAGGCAGCCCGACAGGCTGCATTTTTTACTGATCCGTTATTATAAGCCTGAGGACGCGCTCCGCGCGAAATGTCGCGACGCATCCATT
>JAGDAM010000243.1 GCA_017959485.1 Clostridia bacterium | reverse complement strand
CTGCGCCGCATGCCAGGCGCGGGTCGAAAAAGCGGTGTCCGGGGTGCCTGGAGTGACTTCCTGCGCCGTCAGTCTTATCACCGATTCGATGAACGTCGAGGGCAGCGCGAGCGACTCGGATATAATAAAAGCCGTAAAACGCGCCGGGTATTCGGCAGAGACGTCAGACGTCGAAAGCCGGGACAGCCGGGCCGCGGAGAATCCGCGGGACGCGTCGCGCGAGCTGAAAATCCGGCTCGCGGTGTCCGCCGGCCTGCTCGTGATCCTTATGTATATAACTATGGGACACGGTATGCTGGGTCTGCCGCTTCCCGCGTTCTTTTCGGACAATCACGTGGCGCTCGGGCTGGTGCAGATGCTGCTGGCGTTCGCCGTGATGGCGGTAAACCGCCGCTTTTTCACTCACGGATTCGGCTCGCTAATGAGAGGCGGCCCGAATATGGACACTCTGGTCGCGCTCGGTTCGTCGGTGTCATTTGCCTGGAGTTTGTTCCTGCTCTTTAAAATGACGGGACTCGCCGCGGCCGGAGACTCGTCCGCGATAAGCGAAATATATCACGGCGGTCTCTATTTTGAAACCGCGGCCATGATACCTGCGCTGATTACGGTCGGGAAACTTCTTGAATCGATCGCGAAAGGAAAGACTCGCGGGGCCCTTGAGGGGCTTATCCGCCTGACTCCGAAAAAAGCGAGAAAGCTCGTGGGCGGAGTCGAGACAGAAGTCGAGGCCGCTTCCTTGGCCGTAGGCGACCTGTTCGCGCTGCGCCCCGGAGACAGTGTTCCGGTCGACGGAGTTGTCGCCGAGGGAGAAAGCGCGATCGACGAGTCGGCGCTCACGGGCGAGTCGGTCCCCGCCGACAAAAAGCCGGGCGATACGGTTTCCGCGGCGACCGTCAACAAATCGGGCTACCTTGTCTGCCGTGCGACACGGGTCGGTGAGGACACGTCGCTGTCGAGGATAATCCGCCTTGTGTCGGACGCGTCCGCCACCAAGGCGCCGATCGCGAGAATTGCCGACCGGGTTTCCGCAGTCTTCGTTCCCGCGGTCATCGGAATCGCTCTGCTGACTGTCGCCGGATGGCTGATTGCCGGAGCCGGCGCCGGCGCCGCGCTTGAGCGGGGAATCGCCGTGCTCGTTATCTCCTGCCCCTGCGCGCTCGGACTCGCGACTCCGGTCGCGATAATGGTCGGGAACGGTATCGGCGCGAAAAACGGGATACTGTTCAAGACCGGGGAAGCGCTCGAGACTGTCGGCAAGGCCGACGTCGTTATGCTCGACAAGACCGGTACGGTCACCGAGGGGAAGCCGAAGGTGACAGATATAATAACCGCCCCCGGCTTCACCGAAGAGGAGCTGCTGACCGCGGCCGCGTCGCTCGAACAGAAGAGCGAACATCCGCTGGCAAAGGCGGTCGTGTCCGAGGCGTCCGAGAGGGGTTTAAAACTATCGGAATCTTCCGGATTCCGGACGGTTCCGGGAAACGGACTTGAAGCCGTGACAGAAGGCGTGACGGTCAGAGGAGGGAAGAGGGATTACGTTTCGGGGTCGATCCCCGACTCGCTTTCCGCCGCCGGCGAAGCGCTCGCCTCGGAGGGAAAGACTCCTTTGTATTTCTCCTTTGACGGCAGTCCCGCCGGGATCATAGCCGTTTCCGACATAATAAAGGAAAGCTCGGCCGCGGCGGCGGAAGGGCTCAAAAAACTCGGTACAAAGGTCGTTATGCTGACCGGAGACAATGAAAAAACCGCGCTTGCGGTCGCCCGGAAGGCGGGTATCGAAAGCGTCAGGGCGGGCGTGCTGCCCGAGGGCAAAGCCGCCGCCGTAAGAGAGGGGCGCCGCGAGGGAGTCACGGTGATGGTTGGAGACGGAATCAACGACGCTCCGGCGCTTACCGTTGCCGACGTGGGTATAGCCATCGGCGCCGGGACCGACGTCGCGATAGACAGCGCGGACGTGGTGCTCGTTAACAGCGATCCGCGGGACGTGCCCGCGGCGATCCGGCTCGGACGGGCAACTTTGCGCAACATCCGCGAAAATCTCTTCTGGGCGTTCTTTTACAATCTGCTCTGCATACCTCTGGCTGCCGGCCTGTTCGGGATAAAGATGAGTCCGATGATCGGAGCCGCCGCGATGAGTCTGTCGAGCGTCACCGTCTGTCTCAACGCGCTGCGGCTGAATCTGTTTAATATCCGCGACGGAAGGCGCGACCGTCCGCGCCGCAAAAAGCGCGGGAAGGCGAAATCCGAACAGCTTCCCGACAGCGGAGAGATCTTTATCGGGGTTGAGGGCATGATGTGCGGCCACTGCGAGAAGCGCGTCAAGAAGGCTCTTGAGAAGCTTGATTTTGTCGAACTCGCCGAGCCCGATCACGAAAAAAACAGGGTTAAAATCCTTCTTTCGGGAAGGTTTGACCCCGCCGCCGCGGCTTCCGCCGTTGAATCGGAAGACTACAAATTCACAGGAATACTAAAATAATAAAACTATTAAGAAATGCAGGATTTCCCGATACTTGAAACAATTAATTCCCCGGCCGATCTGAAAGAACTGCCGCGGGAGGATCTTGATGCGCTCGCCGCCGAGACCCGCTCCTTTCTTATCGAAAAGGTGTCGGGACGGGCGGGCATCTCGCGTCGAATCTCGGCGTCGTCGAGCTGACAATCGCGCTGCACCGGGTCTTCGACTGCCCGAACGACAATATCGTCTGGGACGTCGGCCACCAGAGCTACGTGCACAAGCTTTATACCGGACGCAGGGAGCTTTTCGATACCCTCCGGTCTCCCGGCGGCATTTCCGGATTTACCCGCCGCGACGAGAGCGAATACGACGTCTTTGGCGCCGGGCACAGTTCGACCTCGCTCTCGGCCGCGCTCGGGCTGGCCGAGGCGGAGCGGCTCTCGGGAAGCGGCGCGTACACGGTCGCCGTCGTAGGCGACGGCGCCTTCACCGGAGGCATGATTCACGAGGCGCTCAACAACTGTGAAGACAAACAGGGATTGAAGCTTATCGTCGTGCTCAACGAAAACGAGATGTCGATTTCGAAGAACATCGGCAGATTTGCGACGAAACTTGCCGGTATCAGGAGCACGCCGAGGTATTTCAGGACAAAGGCAGTGACCAAAAGGTTCCTTTCAAAGATCCCGCTGATCGGAAAACCGCTGAAGGATTTCACAGTCTGGATCAAAAAGAAGATCAAAAACGCATTCTTCGGCTCGAATTATTTTGAGGATCTCGGACTCTTCTACATAGGACCCGTCGACGGAAACGACGAGGCGCGCCTGGAGGACGTGCTGCGCGAGGCGCGCGAGTGCGGACAGAACGCGATAGTACATATTAAAACTAAAAAAGGTATGGGCTACGCTCCCGCGGAGAATATGCCGTCGGGGTATCATTCGGTTCCGCCGGCGGGAAGTACCGGCAAGCACGGCTTTTCCGAAGCTTTCGCCGGCGAGCTCGTCTCGCTCGCTGAAAACGACGAAAGATTCTGCGCGATAACCGCCGCCATGTCGTACGGCACCGGACTCGACCGCTTCGCGGAGACCTTCCCCGACCGGTTTTTCGACGTCGGAATTGCCGAGGATCACGCCGTAACCTTCGCGGCGGGGCTTGCGGCGAGGGGAATGAAGCCGGCGGTCGCGATATACTCCACCTTCCTGCAGCGCGCCTACGACAGCGTTCTGCACGACGCGGCGCTGTAGAAGCTTCCGGTCGTCATCGGCGTTGACCGGGCGGGTCTTAACGCCTCGGACGGGGTCACGCATCACGGAATATTCGACGTTTCCTTCCTGTCGGGAATTCCGGGCGTTACGCTGTTCGCTCCGGCGACCTATTCCGCGCTTCGCGCCTGCCTGCGGGCGGCTTTCGCGACCGGTTCGACCGCAGTCGTGAGATATCCCGGCGGGAGCGAGGATGAAAAAATCGCCGCCGAGTTTTACCCGGGCGGGATAAAAAAACTCACCGGGGTTCGGTTCTCGCGGATAAGCGAGGACGTCGACACGGTGATAGTCTGCCACGGATCGATGGCTTCGGAGGCAATCCGCGCCGCGGACATACTCGCGGCTCGCGGCAAAAAGGTCGGGCTGGCGCTTTGCGAAATAATCAAACCCTACCGGATACCGGCGAGCATCCTCTGCGACCGGCTTCCCGCGTCGGTTGCACGCCTTGTCTTCGTTGAAGAGGAGATACGGTCGGGCGGGTTCGGGATGAATCTCGCCGACGAGATCGCGAGGAGCGCCGAGCGACTGTTTGAAACCGTCATTATCGCCGTCGACGACGAATTTGTGATTCCCGGTAAGGGACAGACGGTCCGGGAGGCGGCCGGCGTCGACGCCGAAAGCATCGCGGAAGCCGTATTGAATCTTAACTGAACGCAACGCGCGCCGCGGGTTAAAGACCCGCGGCGCGCGTTGCGTTTTGGTGCGCTCGGCATGCGCGATTACTT
>JAGDAM010000242.1 GCA_017959485.1 Clostridia bacterium | reverse complement strand
GTTATTTTGCAGGCCCAGGTCAGCGCCGCGAGATATCGGCCTAACTGCATATTGAGATGGTATCCGTCCCTCGTGAGATTGTCGCCGAGGAAGGAGCTTCTCGCGTTCTGCACGGCGGTACCGACAGGGATGACGTAAGAGATTCGGTCTTCCTTCAGCACGAAATTCTTCACGCAGTCGGTGATCATTGTATACATCTTCATCTGATCCCGGTCGTAGTTCGGGAAGGAGGAGTGCGTGCTGTCCTGCTGATACGCCCAGGTCATGTTCCAGACGAGGGTCGCCGTCTGATTCTTTTCTCTCACCAGATCGACGAGTTTCTTGAAGGACGCCTTGTACGCCGACGCGACGCCCGAAGTCTTGGACGACTCCTGAATCGTGATGATATCCCACTCCTCGTCGGCTATCGCCTCGCTCATCTTTGCCGAGCTTCTTGAGGTCCAGCTTCCTTTCGTATTCTTGTAATAGGTGTAGGACGCGCTGTCCGACGTACCGAAGCTCAAATGCTGCGACATGGCGCATCCGCCGTAGTAAAGGTTGCCCAGAACCACGGTTTCGACTCCTGCGTCGCGTAGAACGTTCCAGAGATATTCCATCGAGTCGGTGGAGAAGGAGTTTCCGATGGCGAGGATCTTCAGCGACTTCGGTATCTCGGTCACCGGCGCCGCCGTTTCTTCGGCCGTCGTCGGCTCGGGAGTCGTTTCCTCGGTTGTCTGCTCGGCCGTCGGTTCGCCCGACTGAACCGGAGCGGTCGTCCCGGCGGGAGCGCCCGTGCCGGTATTGTCCTGTTTCCCGCCGTCCGCGCATGACGCCATCACGCCGCAAAGCATCACGGCGACGAGCAGAATAGAAATTAGTCTAATGGATTTCATTTTGTCCCCCAAACTAATCTAAATTTAAAAAGCATTAATAATCTCAAGCTGGCGTTTTACATCAATAAAACAAATGATGTTTTACGATTAGTAAGATAAATAATATGATACCCCCAAGCAGTATCAATCGCTTGTAATAAAACAGCGATTCAGAACGCTTCCGCTGTGCGATTTCATTCCGCCCGCAAGAGCCACTGAGCCAGATCGTGAATCTGAATTCCCTCGTAATCGAAACTCTCGTGTTTTGTGTTCGCAATAATCATTTTGGGATAAGCGTCCTTGATCTTCAGAAGCGGCTCGGTTTCCCGCAAAAGCGTGTCGGTTCCCGAAATATCGTCACTGACCTGAATGTAGATCTTCTCGCTTCCCTTCATCGCGACAAAGTCAACTTCCTTCTGATACAGTTTTCCGATAAACATTTCGTACCCGCGTCTCTTCAGCTCCAGAAAAACAATGTTCTCATATACGCGTCCGTAATCGAGGTTGCGCCTTCCGAGAAGCGCGAAGCGGAAGCCGGGATCGCTGAGATAATACTTCACAGACGTTTTCAGATACTTCTTTCCCCTGATATCGTACCGTTTTACGCTGTAAAACAGGAAAGCGTCGCAAAGATACCTGATATAGTTCCCGACCGTCTTGTGATTGGTCGAAATACTGTTTTGGTTCAGCGTTTCGCTCATATTTCCGGGAGACGTCAAATTAGATACGTTGTCCATCATAAACTCGGCTACGTGCTCGAGAGTATCGGTATCCGATATATGATAACGTGTGCCAAGATCTCTCGTCAGAACCGTCTTATAGACTTCCCTGATATACTCAGCTCTGTCATTATCGTTCCTGTATTCATAAGATCCGGCCAGTCCGCCTTTTATAAAATAATCATCGAAAAGCTTATGAATATCCCCGCCGCCGGAATAATAACTGCAATACTCCGCAAAGCTGAACGGCAGCATGTGGATCTCGATATATCTGCCTGTAAACAGAGTCGCCAGATCTGTGCCGAGAAGAAAAGCGTTTGATCCGGTCAGATAAATGTCATAGTTATGCGACGCGTGCAGGCTGTTGATCGCAAGCTCGAACCTGTCGCAAAGTTGAATCTCATCGACAAAAACGTAATTGGTCTTATCCGGATCATACCTGCCCGTGATATAATCGTGCAGAGCGTGATACTCCTTGAGATGCTCAAACGAAAGATCGAAGAAATCTATGAAAATAATGTTCGCGTTATCTCTGTTCTGACGAAGAAAGCGAATGTAGGCTTTCATCAGCTCAGATTTCCCGCACCGCCGCACTCCCGTGATGATTTTTATATCCGGCGTTCCCTCAAGACCGATGATTCGATCGAGATATTGCTTTCTTTCAATATAAGTCACGGTCCACTTCCAAAACTTTAATTTTTTTTATTTTTTGCACCTGACCATATTTTAGCACGAAAGTATAATACTGTCAATCTACTTCTTTGCGCCGCAGCATTTTTTGTATTTCTTTCCGCTTCCGCAGGGGCACGGGTCGTTCTGGCCGGGGGTTTTCTTTCCGGAAACCGCCGCTCCGGCAGCTTCGTCGATCCCGCGCGCCAACTCCGCTTTCATCGAATCCGGAACGGTTTTTGAAAGCATAAAAGCTCTTTTCAGTTCTTCCGGATCAATCTCTCCGCTTTCAAAAGACTTCCTGTATCCGGGGCCGAATTCGACCTTCGGGACACCTGCCGAAGCCTGCTTCCGCGCAAGTTCGCGAGGAGTATATCCCCTGTTTGCAATCATTCTCGTATTGTTGATGAGATCGAAGATAAGGTCTCCGAATTTCCCTTTGCAGTCGGAAAAGCTCACTTTGTACCCGTATTCCCTGAGAATATCCAAAAAATCCCGGAACATATCAACATTCGGTTTAATCTCGCTTCTGATAATATCGGTAATAGTCAAGACAATATAATTTGCAAGAAGTTCCGGATTGCGTCTTTTCAGTCTTTTGCTCTCAGCTGTGGGAGACCATTTCAGTTCCTTCAGGAGATAATTGAACATCGCCTCAGTCTCGGGCGTTTCTTCGTAATAAAAATTGTCAGCGTACTCGGGAAGATCTGCCGGAACGTACAGAGGTTTGCCGGCAATCGCTTTGTGCAGATCGTAAAACGGTTCGTAGTCTTCCTCAAACAAAGGAGGGCCCGAGTATTCTTTCCCGGATTTTTGAGATTCCATAAAAAGATCATAATCGAAATCATCCCGGAACGAAATAACGAGATCGCTGTCTATTAGATAACAAGCGTCCGCGTCTCCGTCGGCAAACAGTTCGTCTTCACTTTCGAGGTAAAAATCCGTTTCCTCATCCCTTTCCAGTATCGGGAGGATTTCGTCTGTCTTTTCGGGAGTCACGCCGCAGAAATCCTCGATGAGCCTGCAAAGATCCTTCGACGCGAGTATCCCGTAGAATCTGGCGCATGCTTTGAGGAATTGTTTGATTTCTTCAAGCTTCTCGGGGGCTATCCCCGCTTCCCGGTATTTGCGCCGGAGAGTAGATTCTGCATACGGTTTTTTCATTACTTAAATCCTTTCGGGAAGTTTGGCCTGGTTTATTGCGGAAACCCTGCTGTTTTTAACTAGGGCAATACCGATATATCACACGTGCTTATCGAGCATCTTTTCGTATACTTCGATTAGCCTCTGCAGACTGACCTCGCGCGTATTAAGGCAACACCGCACAATTCGCGTGCGTGGATTGCCGAGAGATTTTTGTGCCTGTTTTGACTGAGAAATCGCAGGAAAACAGGCGGTTTTTCAAGATTTCGAAGGCAATACAGGCGCAAAAAGAGCCGTCAAGACGCGTGCGTCGAATTGTGCGGTATTGCCTTAAATGGTTCGCAAATACTCTCGATGATATCCTTCAGGGTGTCTTCATCGATATCGTCGGGAATGCAGGCAGCTTCAATCGCGGCGCAAAGATCCTGCCCCATTGTCTTGTTGTCGGCAAGCTGCTTCTGCAGCTCCCCGAGGCGGTCAAATATCTCTTTTGCGGTTAAGATGGATGCAGACATGATATCCTTTCTTCATATTTCCGCTCCGCGGAAATATGAATAATTTCATTCGCCGCAGGCGAATATCATCCGCGAAGCGGACATCATATGCCGCAGGCATATATCATCCGTGACCGAAGGGAGCGGATATCATTAAAAATGATATATCGCTAACGCGATATGATATACGGCTTGCGCCGTATGATATACCCGCTTGTGCGGGTATGATATATTTCCGCTTCGCGGAAATATGAATAATTTCATTCGCCTGCGGCGAATGAAATCATTCAAGCTCAAACGCCCCGGTATAAAGTCTGTAATAGGTTCCCTTCTCGGCAATCAGCTTCTCGTGGCTGCCGCGTTCGATTATTCTTCCGTGGTCGAGCACCATGATGACGTCGGAATCGCGGACGGTGGACAGGCGGTGGGCGATGACGAATACCGTTCTGCCCTCCATCAGCTTGTCCATTCCTCTCTGCACTATCGCCTCGGTTCTCGTGTCGATCGACGAGGTCGCCTCGTCGAGGATCATGACCGGGGGATCGGCGACGGCGCAGCGTGCGATCGAGATCAGCTGGCGCTGTCCCTGAGACAGGTTGGCTCCGTTGTTTTCCAGCAGCGTCGAGTAGCCGTCGGGCAGACGGGTGATGAAATCGTCGGCTCCGGCGAGTCTCGCGGCGGCGACGCATTCCTCGTCGGTCGCGTCGAGACGGCCGTATCTGATATTCTCAAGCACCGTCCCGGTGAAGAGGTTGACGTCCTGAAGAACGATGCCGAGCGAGCGCCTTAGATCGGATTTCCTTATTTTGTTGACGTTTATGCCGTCGTATCTGATCTTGCCGTCGGCTATGTCGTAAAAGCGGTTGATTAGGTTGGTGATCGTCGTCTTTCCGGCTCCGGTGGCGCCGACGAAGGCGACCTTCTGCCCCGGTTCCGCGAAAACGCTGACGTCGTGGAGAACGGGATGTCCCTCGACGTAGGCGAAATCAACGTCGGTCAGACGCACGTCGCCGCGCAGGAGCGTGTACGTCACGGTTCCGTCGGCCTGATGCGGATGCTTCCACGCCCAGGTGCCGGTGCGCTCCTCACTTTCGGTGACGTTCCCGTTTTCATCGATCTTCGCGTTGACGAGCGTGACGTATCCGTCGTCGGATTCGGGTGCGGCGTCCATCAGCTCGAAGATTCTCGTGGCTCCCGCGTTGGCCATCGCCACGTGGTTGATCTGCTGGCTGAGCTGGTTGATGTTGCCGGTGAACTGCTTGGTCATATTCAGGAAGGGCACGACGATGTCGATGGTAAGGAAAGCGCTCGCCGCGGCGCCGACAATCGTGGAAATTCCTACGTTTTTCGCCCCCGAGAGCAGCATGGCGCCGCCGAAGGTGGCTATCACGACGTAAATCAGGTTGCCGATGTTCATGATTATCGGCCCGAGCATGTTCGCGTAGGCGTGCGCCCTGTAGCTGTCGTTATACAGCTCGGAGTTGATCTTCGAAAAATCCTCCTCCGCGCGTTTCTCGTGCGTGAAGACCTTGACGACCTTCTGGCCGTTCATCATCTCCTGGACGAAGCCCTCGGTCTTACCGACCGACTTCTGCTGTCTGATGAAATATTTCGCCGAACCGCCTCCGAGCTTCTTCGAGACAAGAATCATGGCGGCCACGCCCGCGATTATGACGAGCGTCATCCAGAAGCTGTACCAGAGCATGATTCCGAAGACGCACACGACTATCACGGCGGACATTAGCAGCTGCGGGAAGGACTGGCTGATGAGTTCGCGCAAAGTATCGGTGTCGTTGGTGTAGACGCTCATTACGTCGCCGTGCCTGTGGGTGTCGAAATAGGAGATCGGCAGATCCTGCATACGGTCGAACATCTGCTTTCTGACCTTGTTGAGAAAGCCCTGCGTGATGATCGCGATAAGCTGCCGCGACAGAGTCACGGCGACTATCGAGACCGAATATAGGGCGACGAGGATCATAACGAGCGGAATTATCTCGGTCTTCGCGGTGCTCCAGTCTCCGCTCGTCCAGTATTTGTCGATAAGAGCTATTACCTTCTGCTGGAAGACGGCGGGGACGGTCGCGCAGACAGACGAGAAGATCAGGCAGAAGACGGTCAGCGGGAACATTACGGGATACGCCTTCGCCAGCATGCGGAGAACTCTTCCGAGGAGCGAAAAATCGAGTCGGCGGCCATCCGGTCCCTTTTTAATCTTTTCACTCGTTGCCGTTGCCATTGTCTTCTTCCTCCTTTCCCTTCGTCTGCTGCTCCCAGACCTCGCGGTAGATAGCGGACGACGTCAGGAGTTCTTCGTGCTTTCCGACGGCGGATATCCGTCCGTTGTCCATCACGATAATCATATCGGCGTCCTCAACCGAGGAGACGCGCTGGGCGATGATGATCTTTGTGGTTTCGGGAATATAATCCCTGAATCCGCGGCGGATCGCAGCGTCGGTGCGTGTGTCCACCGCCGACGTGCTGTCGTCGAGGATAAGTATCTTGGGTGAGCGGAGCAGCGCCCGCGCTATGCAGAGCCGCTGCTTCTGACCGCCCGAGACGTTGGTTCCTCCCTGCTCTATGAAGGTGTCGTATCCGTCGGGGAAACTCTTTATGAATTCGTCGGCGCAGGCAATCCGGCAGACCGCCCCGATTTCCTCGTCGGTCGCGTCGGCTTTGCCCCAGCGCAGATTCTCCTTTATCGTGCCCGAGAAGATCAGATTCTTCTGCAGCACCATCGAAACGGCGCCTCGCAGAGTGTCGAGATCGTATTCGCGGACGTCGCGTCCTCCGACCCGCACGGCTCCCTCGGTGGCGTCGTAAAGCCGAGGAATGAGCTGAACGAGACTGGATTTACCGGTTCCGGTACCGCCGATTATTCCGACGACCGAGCCGGAAGGAACGTGTATCGAGATATTCTCAAGCGCGTTCTTATGCGCCGAGGCGGAATATTTGAAGTTCACTCCCTCGAAATCCACCGAGCCGTCGGTGACTTCGTACACCGGATTTTCGGGATTGACGATGTCCGACGTCTCGCAGAGCACCTCGTCGATACGCCTGAACGACTCCATCGAGATGGTCAGGATGACGTATATCATCGAGAGCATCATAAGAGACATCAGTATCTGCATACCGTAGGTCAGCATAGCCGAAATCTGGCCGACGTCGAGATCGACGCCCCTGCTCTCTATGACTATTTTCGAGCCGACGATCAGTACGAAAACCATATTGAAATAGAGGCAGATCTGCATCAGCGGGTTGTTAAGCGCGACGATCCGCTCTGCCTTCGTGAAGTCGGCGGCAATATCGTCGGAAGCGCGCCCGAACTTCTTCTTTTCGAATTCCTCGCGTGCGAAGCCCTTGACGACCCGCATGCCGCGGACGTTCTCCTCGATCGACTCGTTGAGCTTGTCGTATTTCTTGAAAACGCGGTGGAAGGCGGGCATCGCCTTGCGCGCGATCATCAGAAGACCGAACACCAGCACCGGGACGACGACCACGAACGCGGTCGACAGGGCGCCGCCCATATAATAGGCCATGAAGATCGAGAAGATGAACATCAGCGGCGAGCGCACCGCCATGCGGATCGACATCATATATGCCATCGAGGCGTAGGTGACGTCGGTCGTCATTCTCGTGACGAGGGACGCCGAGGAAAATTTATCAACGCTCGAGAAGGAGAAGGACTGAATCTTCGCGAACATGTCCTCTCTCAGATTTCTCGCGAAACCGGCGGCCGCCTTCGAACTGGTGAACCCGGCGACGCCTCCGCAGGCGAGCGAAAAGGCGGCGAGCGCCAGAAGAATAAGCCCGCTTCTTATGATATCCGAGAGCGGCGCTCCGGCTTTGATCGCGTTCACCATATTCGCGGTGATGAAAGGAATCGCCGTCTCCGCGACCGCCTCGCAGACAATGAAAATCAGTGTGAATATCGTCGGCCTTTTGTATTCTCTGACCGACTTCAAAAGTCTTTTGAACATCTGTATTATCTATCTTTTATAATGATTTGAAATAATCGACCGCGGACCGAAACAGTCCGATATCGTAGTTTCCGGGGACGTTTCGGTACAGGTCGCTCCCGGTTCTCTCGCTGTGTCCCATCTTGCCGAAAACGCGTCCGTCCGGAGAAGTTATACCTTCGATCGCAAGCACCGAGCCGTTCGGATTGTACCGGACGTCGCCGCTCGCGCGTCCGTCGGGACCGGCGTACTGAGTCGCTATCTGTCCGTTCTTCTCAAGTTCCGCGACAACCGAAGGAGACGCGAAGAACCTGCCCTCGCCATGCGACACCGGGACCGAATAGACACCGCCGAGCTCCGCCCGGGACAGCCAGGGTGACAGTTTCGACGCGACGCGCGTCATAACTATCCTCGACTGATGGCGTCCTATCGTGTTGAAGGTCAGCGTCGGCGCTTCCGGGTCGGGATCGACGATTTTTCCGTAGGGGACAAGTCCGAGCTTGACGAGCGCCTGGAAGCCGTTGCAGATACCGAGTATCAGGCCGCCGCGGCTGTCGAGCAGATTCTCCACTTCCCGCCTAAGCGTCTCGTTTCTGAAGAAAGAGGTTATGAATTTTCCGCTTCCCTCCGGCTCGTCGCCTCCCGAGAATCCTCCCGGAATAAAGAGCGCCTGTGACGACGCAAGCTCGCGGGCAATCTCTTCGGTGCTCTCGCGGATCGCGTCGGGCGTGAGGTTCCGCACTATCCTGACGACAGGTTCGGCGCCGGCCGCCGAAACGGCGCGCGCGGAGTCGTATTCGCAGTTCGTACCCGGAAATACCGGAATCAGCACCCGCGGCTTCGACAAGATCACGCCGTGCGCACGCGCGCGCTGCGCCCCGGAGTAGGACACGTCGCGGACACCGGGTACCGGACTCACCGAATTGCAGCGGTAGACCGGTTCGAGTTTGTCCTCGTAAACGCCGAACAGCGTCGACGCCTGTAAACTTTCGCATCCGCGAGTGAAAACCGGACTGTCCGACGTTCTTCCGACAAATTCGGCGCCGTCGCAGCGGGTTTCGGTCTCGACGATGAAAGATCCGATGAGCGGAGCGGCCAGCCGGCTGACCGGGACACCCGCGTCGAAATCAAATCCGAATCCGTTGCCGAAGCAGCACTTGACGACTCCCTCGGCGACGCCTCCGGATCCCGTCGCCCAGGCGGAAAGAAATCTTCCGTCCGCGAGCCCGCGGCGCACTCTGTCGAAGACTTTTTTCAGAGAATCCGGCTCGGGAGTTCCGTTTTCACGGTATTCGGGGCAGATCAGGAAGACGCCGCTTCCCGCATTTTTGAATTCGGGAGATCTCGCGTCCGACGTCTTGCCGACGGTTACCGCGAAGGAGACGAGCGTCGGCGGGACGTGTATCTTTTCAAAGGATCCGCTCATCGAATCCTTTCCGCCTATTGCCGCCGCTTCGAGCTCGGTCTGCGCCCGGAAGGCGCCGAGCAGGGCGGCCAGCGGCTTGCCCCAGCTGCGGGGATCTTTCCCGAGTCTTTCAAAATATTCCTGGAATGAGAGATAAACGTTCCCCTCCGGCGCGCCGGATGCGACAAGCTTTGAAAGCGAATGCACGACGGCAAGATAGGAGCCGCGGAAAGGGCTTTCCTCGGTCAGATAGGGATCGAATCCCCAGGACATGAATGAACAGTCGTCGGTGCTGCCCTCGGCAACCGGTATCTTCTGTACCATCGCCTGAACCGGAGTCAGCTGATTCTTTCCGCCGAAGGGCATCATAACCGAACCCGCGCCGATAGTCGAATCGAAGGTCTCGGCAAGGCCGCGTTTCGAGCAGAAGTTAAGATCCGACGCGATATCCAGCAACAGATGCCTGAAATCGCCGGCCTTCCTGACGGCCGGACGCGACGGAGCGCCGACGATCGCGTCGGCGTGCTTTTCGGCGCCGTTGGAATCGAGAAACTCGCGGCTGATATCGACGATGAGACGCCCCTCGCAACGCATGCGAAGGCGGCCGGTGTCTGTGACGCGCGCAATCGGAACGGCTCGCAGATTTTCCTTAGCGGCCAGCGCAAGAAACGCCTCGGCGTCTTCCGCCGCCACGACGACGGCCATTCTCTCCTGCGACTCGCTTATCGCGAGCTCGGTCCCGTCGAGTCCCTCGTATTTTTTCGGGACGGCGGAAAGATCGATATCGAGCCCGTCGGCAAGCTCGCCGACGGCTACCGAGACTCCGCCGGCTCCGAAGTCGTTGCATCTTTTTATAAGGAGCGACGCCGCCGGGTCTCTGAAAAGACGCTGCAGTTTGCGCTCTTCCGGGGCGTTGCCCTTCTGAACCTCGGCTCCGCAGGTGCTGAGCGACTCGACGGTGTGCGACTTTGAGGAGCCGGTCGCCCCTCCGCACCCGTCGCGTCCGGTGGCGCCTCCGAGAAGGATGACGACGTCTCCGGATACCGGGCGCTCCCTTCGGACGTTTTTCGCCGGCGCGGCTCCGATTACCGCGCCAATCTCCATCCGTTTGGCGGCGTATCCGGGATGATAGAGCTCGTCGACTATTCCTGTGGCGAGTCCTATCTGGTTTCCGTATGAAGAATATCCGGCCGCCGCCGTCGTGACGATCTTCCGCTGAGGAAGCTTGCCCTTCATCGTCCGGGACATCGGGGCGAGCGGATCCGCGGCGCCGGTAACCCGCATTGCGCCATAGACGTATGCCCTTCCGGAAAGCGGGTCGCGTATGGCGCCTCCGATGCAGGTGGCGGCGCCTCCGAAGGGCTCGATTTCGGTCGGAGGGTTGTGAGTTTCGTTCTGGTAAAGCAACAGCCACGGCTCGGTCGCGCCGTCAACGGTGACGTCGATCTTAACCGTGCAGGCGTTTATCTCC
>JAGDAM010000241.1 GCA_017959485.1 Clostridia bacterium | reverse complement strand
CGCCCCTATCGGGGCTAATGAAGACGCTTCGCTAATGAAGAAACGAAGTCGCTCACTGCGTTCGCTAATTATGGGACCGGGGACGACTTCGCTTCATTAGGCGGCAAAGCCGCCGTCTTCATTAGGGCGTTAGCCCGTCTTCATTTCTTCGTTAACATATAGCGCACCTCGCGCGGAGCGCGGCGGGGTGGTGCTTTTTTGAAACTAAGTGTTCCGCTTCGCGGAACGAGAAGCGCGGCTTCGCCGCGTGAAGTGCGCGCCGCGCGTGAAGCGTGGCTTCGCCACGGTAAACAAAGCGAACCGCTTCACTTGTCTCCTTGAGGCATACTTCACGGTATAAACGAGTTCATACTTCGCACTCAAGCGAGACTGCAGAACGCGCGTGCTTGCGGTTCCGCGACATTTTGACGCACATATTTCGCCTGATTTTCCGGCGTCTGTTCCCGCATCGACACTCCCCGAATGATTGTTGCTTATCTTTCAAACTTGTGATATAATATCGTTGAAGAAAAAACGGAGGGTCAAATATGAAAGGATCAACCAACACTACGGTCCCGGGGAATGACGGTAACAAATATCTGCCGTTCGACGCGCGCACCGGGGATTCGTCGGTGGTTTATTTTACCCGCGATCTGTCGGCAGCGGGGCTGCAAAAGGTTTTCGATAAAGTGTCGTCCGTTCTTTGCGGAAAGATTGCCGTTAAACTGCACACCGGAGAGGCGGAGGGGCCGAATATTATTCCGCGCCCCTGGGTCAGGGATCTTATCGGATCCCGGCTTCCCGACGCAACTATCATTGAAACAAACACTTATTACGAGGGGAGCAGATATACCACCGAAGATCATCGTCGGACGCTGCAGATCAACGGCTGGACATTCTGTCCCGTTGACATTACCGACAGCGAAGGCGTCGCCGCTCTCCCGGTCAGGGGAGGGAAGTGGTTTCGCGAGATGCACGTCGGAAAAAGCATGCTGAATTACGATTCTCTCCTTGTAATGACACATTTCAAGGGACACACGATGGGCGGATTCGGCGGAAGCAACAAGAATATCGGTATCGGCTGCGCCGACGGCCGGATAGGTAAAAAAGAGATACATACCGCCGTGGGTTCGGACAATATGTGGAGCATCGCCGAAGAGGAGCTTATGGAGCGCATCAGCGAAAGCGCCAAGGCTACGGTTGATTTCTTCTCCCCGCGAATCTGTTTTATCAACGTGATGCGAAATATGTCTGTCGACTGTGACTGCGCGGGAGCCGGTGCCGAGCCGGTTGTGACGCCTGACGTGGGAATTGTCGCATCTCTCGATATCCTGGCTGCCGACAATGCCTGCGTCGATCTGATTTACTCCCTCCCCGGAGGAGGAGGCAAGGCACTTATCGAACGTGTCGAGACACGCCACGGACTGCGCCAGCTCAGCTGTATGAAAGAGCTCGGCATGGGCAACGACCGATATACCATGATAGATCTTGACAACGGAGGAGCGGTTATTTCCGCCGCAGATGCTGTCCGCGACGTTGAGCCCGGCTGGAGGCCGGACAGATACAATACCTTCAGAGGAAGAAATTTCAGATAAACCGCAGTTATGAATGTATCAAGGGGATACCCCGTAACCGTAATAACAAAAAAGGGGACCCGCTGGCTCGAAGAGGGACACCCTTGGGTATATGAAGGCGAAGTTCTGTCGGTCGAACCTCAGCCTGCGGACGGCGCTCTCACCGATGTCGTATCGGAGAGCGGCAAATATCTCGGAACTGGTTTTTACAATTCGAAAAGCAAGATCCGCGTGAGAATACTCTCGAGAAACGCGAACGACAGGTTTGACGAATCCTTTTTCGAGCGGCGCCTGAAATATGCCGTCGATTACCGCCGGACGGTAATGGGAGGCGATATCTCCTGCTGCCGGCTGATTTTCGGCGAATCCGACGGTTTTCCGGGACTCACTGTCGACAGATTCGGACCCCTTCTGTCTGCCGAAGTTTTGTGCCGCGGAATTGATGACCGCAAGGCGATGATTTTCGGTGCGCTCGTCGATTTGCTCCGCGGGAGCGGCGAACGGATTGACGGGATCTTCGAGCGTAACGAGAGTGCCATCCGCCAGCTCGAAGGAATGAGTCAATACCGCGCGTGGTTTTCGCTCCCGGGCGAAAAAACTCCCGACTCACCGCTTGTACAAATCACCGAAAACGGTATCAATTACGAAGTTGACGTCGAATACGGACAGAAGACCGGATTCTTTCTTGACCAGAAGTTCAACCGTCTGGCGGTTGCCCGTATTT
>JAGDAM010000240.1 GCA_017959485.1 Clostridia bacterium | reverse complement strand
GAGGCGCGAAGGCCCCGGCCGCCCCTACGACGTAAACGTTAATATTTATTGTTATCTACGTCTCTTTCACCTTCGGGCTTCGCCCGAAGATTTCACAAAACGCGGAGCGTTTTATTTCACTCGGCCGCAGGCCGAACTTCACCGTACGGCGCAGCCGTATGACTTCACTGCCGAGCGCCGCGAGGCGCGAAGGCCTTGGCCGCCCCTACTACCTTGTAAACGCTAAAACTTTATTTCCGGATAAAGGTGTTTTAGCTTGATTCGGGCGTTTTCCGTGGTGAATCTCCAGTCTATTGTTTTTTGCCTTTTGTTTCTGTTGATGTACCACGATTCGAGTATGCTGTTAAGTTTGGAAATGGTAGGAATACGTTCTCCGAGAAGAGATTCAATCGTTAAAGCGGACAGTTCAATCTCAGCCATATCAAGCCAGGAGCCGTGCTTGGGGGTATAGTGAATTTCAAGTTTCTGCGCCAATCTGAATGCCTCTGATGGAGGAAACGCTTTATAAAGCGATGCAATTGAGTGCGTATTCAGATTGTCCATAACAAGAACTATCTTTTTGACGTCTGGATATTCTTCATCCACAAGCCACTTTATCTGATGAGCCCAGTCCACACAGGTTCTTCTGAGAAGAGCATGAGCAGCTCTCCAACCGCCTAACGGTTCTGTGAAAAGGAATATTGAGCAGGATCCTTTTCGCTCATATTCACAATCATATTTCTTTGTGTGGTTATTTTCACTCATCGGTATTGGAGTGATATATTCGTCAAGCAGCTGGTACGGCTTTTCGTCCATACATACTACAGGACGCTCGGGATTGTACTCTCTTGTATAAACCTCAAGCACATCTTCCATTTTTGCAACGAATTCCGCGTTTTGCTCCGGCGGAATGCACCACATCTTTCTCAGATGAGCTTTAAGCCCCTTTTTTCCAATATCTTTTTGACTGTGGTATGAGATATGCTGTCTATGATATCCAGTTCTACGCATCGATCTGATATGGATCTCAACGTCCACCTGCGCTCACCTTCCGGAGGTTCAGAGCATGCAATAGCAATTACTCTTGCCTCAATTTCTCCGTCGATTTTGGCGGGTACCGGAGGCGTTTCTCGTTTCTTTCTTGACAAATATTCGTCTATATCTCGGCATTCGAGATAATCGTCTCGCATATTGTATACTGCCTGCACGGAGCAATATGAGTATTCCGCTATCCTTTTGTACCTCGTATGATCCTTCTTCCCGCTGCGGTTAAGCAGAAGCAACACGTGGGCACGCCTTATCATTTGTGACGTGTGACTCCCGCAAGACACTATGTTGTTCAGGTAATCTACTTCTTCCTGACTCAAATAAATTGCTTTGTTTTCCACTATTTTTTCCTCCATTTTTGTGGTAATATTATTATATCACATTTTGGAGAAAAAGTAAAGTATTAGCGTTTACAAGGTACTACAACCCAATCGTTAATAATTATTTAAGGCAATACCGCACAATCGCGTGCGGTATTGCCTTAAGTTCGTTTTCACACGTCAGACTCTTCCCGCCTTGACGTTGGAAAGACCGACCGCGCACCCGACGCCCGCGAGGATGAGAGCAAGGACTATCGGGCCGAAATACCCGGGGGCGCTTTGAAGCGTGATCCCCAGAAAATCGAAGGATTCAGAGAATGCTTCGCCTAAGCTCATCGACGTAAACAGCTCGCCGTCTTCAAACGCGGCAAGATATTCGCGGTACACTTCCCAGACGAAGTTCAGATACCACGCGGCAAGAAGCGTCACCGCCGATACCGCGGTCGAAGCGATCACTCCGAATTTCGACTGCCTGCCGGAAAAAGCCCGGTATCCGTTCGTAGCCAGGACGACGCATACAAACCCCAGCGCCGCCGAAAACAGGCCGAATGAGCTGAGAAGTATCCATATTGCTCCCGCAGCAAGCGAATACAGTATCGCGCCGGCGATACCGGCGAGTTTTTTCTCCCTGACCGGTTCGACTGTGGCTTCGGGGCCTTCCGGAGCGGCGTCGTTTGGGAGCTCTTCCGGGACGTAAATATTATCTTCCATTACAGTATACCCGCATCTGTGCCGGACGTCCGGCGGTTATTTCAGGCAGTACCGATCCTTGCGGTATTGCCTAATAATTATACAACACTCTCCGGTGCCTGTCAACACGCGGCCCGGGGTCTTGAAAAAAAGGGGCAAAAATGGTATAATATTATATCTTTTGTCGAAAAAGCAGGAAAAACCGCCATGTCAGACAGAAAAACGACCGCCGGAAAGATAGTGAAACAGGGCATCTGTTACCTTGCCGGACTGATCCTTATCGCGATCGGAATCACTTTTTCAAAGCTTTCGTCTCTCGGGATATCGCCCGTGAGTTCTATTCCCCGCGCCTGTGAGCTGATCTGGGGCTTCACGCTCGGAACGACGACTTTTATCGTCTACTGCGTGCTGATACTCGCCCAGCTTGCCGTGCTTCGCAGGAAGTTCACCTGGCGCAACCTGCTCGGGCTGCCGCTCACCTTCGTATTCTCCTGGCTCGTCGACCTGTTCGGAACCGATCCCAATGCCTTCGGACATCTGATGATCTGGCTCCCGAAGCCCGAAAGCTATATCATGCGGCTGGTCTATACGCTGACCGGCATCGTGATCATCGGGATCGGCGTTTTCCTGTACCTGCGTCCGCACTGGGTTCCGATGCCCGCCGAAGGGCTCGCCGGAGCAATTTCCACGGTAACGAAATATGAGTTCGGCAACTGCAAAACCGCGGTCGACTGTTCGATGATAGCGATTGCGCTCTTGCTGCAGCTGATCTTTCTCGGCGGCTTTTCATCCTTCACCGGCGACCGCGTCGTCGTGCGTGAGGGTACCGTCCTCGCCGCCGTCTGCGTCGGACAGATAGTGAAATTCCTCTCGAAGAAGCTCGGGGGAAAAGTCGACAAAATTATCGGAAAATGAGAGGCCGGCGGGCAGGCGTCCGCCCGGCGAAAAGAATATATCAGACAGGAACGAAAAAATGAACAGACACAAGAATTACCCTCTCTACCCGACCGTTGTGTTCAAGGATTTCCGGGTCCTGGTGGATCAGTCGGCGGAGTATTATCCCGACTCTCCCGCGATCTCCTACAAGAACGACCCGAATGACGAGGAAACGGTGCGTGTCACCTATTCCGAGGCGGCAGAAGATATTCGCGGACTCGGCACCGAGCTTATATCTCTCGGCCTTCGCGACCGCAAGTGCGCCATCGTCGGATCGTCTTCAAAGAACTGGATCTATTCCTATTTTGCGCTCATGGCCGTCGGCGCCGTTACCGTACCGCTCGACAGGGAAATGCCGGCGTCCGATCTCGCCGCGACGATGAAGAAGGCCGGAACCTACGCCGTCTTTTACGGAAGCGACGCGGCGCCGAAGCTCGACGAGATCCGCAAGAACTCCGGAGCCGAACTCTTTATCTGCATAACGGGCGAGCCCGCGGCCGCCGGAGACCTTTCGATCGGCGACGTTATCGCTGCGGGAAAGGAAAAGCGCGAAGCCGGAGACAATTCCTATTACGATTACGAGATCGATCCCGACCGGCTTGCCTCGATAGTCTTCACTTCGGGCACGACCGGCAGAGGCAAGGGCGTTATGCTCTCGACGACCAACATCGTCTCGGATATGACTCAGGGAATGTACAACTTCTCCATTTCGCCCAAGACCCTGCTCCTTCTCCCTCCGCACCACACCTTCGGTTCAACAGTCAACATCGTCGGACACTACGCGCTGGGCTCCGAGATCTACATCACCTCGGGCATCAAGTACCTGCTCCGGGAACTGAAAGAGCAGCAGCCGACGCACCTGATCCTCGTGCCGCTCTTTGTCGAGACGCTTTACCGCCGCATCTGGGCGTCGGCCGAAAAGAACGGCAGCGTGAAAAAGCTGAAAGCCGGACTCAAGATCAGCGCCGGCCTGCGCAAAGTCGGAATCGACGCCAGACGCAAGATTTTCTCGCAGATTATCGACACCTTCGGCGGAAAGCTCGAGATGATCATCTGCGGAGGCGCCGCTCTCAACCAGGACATCATCAACTTCTTCGAATCGGTCGGAATAACCATTCTTAACGGCTACGGCATCACCGAGTGCGCTCCGCTCATCTCCTGCAACCGCAACGAATGGCAGAAGGACGGAAGCGTCGGCACCCCGATCCTCGGCGAAGAGGTAAAGATCGACGATCCCGACGAGAACGGCGAAGGCGAGATCTGCGTCAAGGGACCGAACGTCATGCTCGGATACTTCGAGGATCCCGAAGCGACCGCCGCGGTATTCGACGAAGAGGGCTTCTTCCACACAGGAGACTACGGAAAACTCGACGAGGACGGTTGGATCTATATCACCGGCCGCAAGAAGAACCTGATCATCTTCTCCAACGGCAAAAACGTCTATCCCGAGGAGATCGAGACCGAGCTTTCCCGCATCCGCGGCGTGCTCGAAGTCGTCGTTTACGCGGGCGAGAGCCGCAAGGACCCCGGCAAAGAGGTAATCGTCGCCGAGATATATCCGGATCTCGAACAGCTCAAAGCGGACGGATTCGAGACCGATGAACAGCTGCAGATGTACTTCAATGAGAACGTCCGCCGCGCGAACGCCAATATGGCGCCGTACAAGAAGGTCGGACTTGTCAAGATCAGAAAGACCGAGTTTGACAAGAACACTTCAAGAAAGATACTGAGATACGCGATAGACAAGAAGATAGACTGAGCCGTTCGGCGCATACCGCGTAATAACCGGTACGCTGTATGCGCCGTTTGATAATGCGGGGGAGGACGTTTGATTTCGCTTTGCGAAATATGTCCTCCCTATTATTTAATCAGTCTTGATTCGACACCGGGTTGAGCCTTCACCTGCCCTTAAACAGCGGCTTCGAGTTCCTGCAGACTATCGTCGAGACCTTCCCGCAGGCGTCGCACGCGTGATCCAGTTCGAAATCGGATTTGAGCTTCCCTGCGTCCTCGCAGAAATAGAACCCCGCGTTGAAGTGCAGACAGTGGGGGCAGATCCAGTCCACGCTGACGACTCCGCCCGTGCCATCCACAGACACCTTTACCTTTTTCCCTTTTACCTTTTTGAAACCGTCAGACATCTCTTCTCTCCTCCGTCTCAGTCGCGAATGATCTTCTTCAGTATATCGATTATCTGCCTCAGATTCGTTATCTCAAGCGCCTGAGACCAGTCCCATCTGTCTATGAAAACCTCGCCGTCGGTCGCCTCGTAAGCTCGATGAAGAATCTTCAAAATTCCGTCACCGAAAGCTAAGCGGTATTGGTCTCTCGTCTCGGTCAGATAGGTATCGCGGAAATCGCGCCAGGGTATTTTTCGAATTATCTCCCGGCTTTCAAACCCGTCATACTTTCCCGG
>JAGDAM010000239.1 GCA_017959485.1 Clostridia bacterium | reverse complement strand
GGGCAGACCGTATTCGGCAGCCGCGGCGGGAGTCAGATATCCGGCCGTTTCTCCGGCTCTGACAAGCCATACGGAGCATTTTTCTTTAAAAAGCCCGGACAGGCGGGGATCGAGCCGCCCGAGAAAACCGTCGGGCGGATAGCCGTATTCGTCGGTGTAGCAGGATTTGTACGAGGCGATCACGTAGCCGCGGACGAGTTCACCCGTCAGACGCATAGTGATCCAGTCGCACGCTTCGATAAAATGATCGGCGGAGGCGTACACTTCGGGAGACTCGTCGAGCGTCTGCCAGACTTTCGGAAGGAAGGCCTCTCCCGACATACGTCCGCAGACGACGTCCATCCAGCCGCCTCCCTCGCTCGCGTAGAGCTCGTTTATCCGGTCGGCGTACTTCTGGGCCGCGTGATGCTTCCAGAGCTTGCACCACGCGTTTCGGTCGGGACGGAACCGCGGATCGAAGCAGAAGGGCGTGCCGTCGGCAAAGATCGGAAGCACCGTGCTCGCGGTAAAATCTATTCCTATTCCGATGATGTCGTTCGGATCGACGTCGGGCGACGAGGTGATGTCGCGAAGGACCTTCGAGAGCGCCTCGAGCCAGTCGGCGGGATCTTCCAGAGCCCAGAGCGGAGGAAGCTCCTCGCCGGTCGCGCAGAGACGTTCGTCCATCACTCCGTGAGGATATTCAAAGACCGACGTCAGGACTTCCCTGCCGTCGGAAACGTCCGCCAGAACCGCGCGGGCAGACAGCGTACCGAAGTCGACGCCGACCGTATATCGCTTCCGCTTCCCTTCCATCTCTTCTTTTCCGCCTTTTTGATTACGGCAATACCGCACGGACCGGCAAACGCCGGCCGTGCGGTATTGCGCTTTTTGGAATTACTTGACTATGTCGGAATCGTCGAATCTGTCTCCGCACTCGGGGCAGAATTTCGGCGGATTCTTGGGATCTTCGGGAACCCATCCGCACTTGTCGCAGCGGTAAAGCGGCTCTCCGGCCGGCTTCTTCTCGCCGCAGTTGGCGCAGAACTTGCCGAGATTGCGCTGTCCGCACTTCGGGCAGACCCATCCGACCTGCTCGGCGGGCTTGGGAGTTCCGCACTCGGCGCAGAACTTGCCGGTCGCCTGTTTGCCGCAGGTCGGGCAGGTCCAGGCGTCGGCGGCGGGAGCGGCGGGCTGTGCCGCCTGCGCGGCCTGCTGCTGTCCGGCCATGGCGTAGAAGTTGGAGGCGCCCGTGCCGGCTCCGGCGTTCATCGCCATTCCGAGACCCATGAATCCGGTCATCGCGCCGGACGCGTTGCCGGCGGCGGCCTTCATAGCGTCGGCCTGGGCGCCGACCAGCGTGGCTCCGGCCATGCCGGGATCGCGAAGCATTCCGCTGCGCTGTGCCTGCTTGATAAGTTCCTGATCCTCTTCGGGCAGTGTCGGCGGATTGAGAGCGATGGTTACGATCTCGATTCCGCGCAGCTCGGCCCACTTCGGGGAGAGGATGCCCTGCATGATGTTCTTCAGATCCTCGTTGTGCGAGATGATCTGGTTCGGTCTGAGTTCAAGCTCGGAGAGCTGGCCGATGCCGGGCTGAAGGGCGTCGATGAACTCGATCTTGAGCTGTCCGTCGATCTCGGATCTCTTGTAGTCCTGAGTCACGTTTCCGCAGACGTTGGTGTAGAAGAGAAGCGGGTTGACGATGCGGTAGCTGTAGATACCGGAGCAGCGGAGCGAAACGTCGATGTCGAGTCCGATCTTGTGGTCGACCACGCGGAAGGGGATCGGGTTGGCCGTCCCGAACTTGTTGTCAAGGATTTCCTTCGTGTTGAAGTAGTATATTCTCTGATCCTTGCCCGTATCGCCGCCGTAGGTGAACCTTCTTCCGATCGCCTTGAAGGTTTCGAGGATGGATTTGCCGAGAGATCCGGCGAAAATGCTGGGCTCGCTCGACGTGTCGTAGGTGAACTGGCCGGGTTCGGCGCAAACTTCGACCACCTTGCCCTGCTCGACGATGATCATGCACTGGCCTTCGTTGACGGCAATGCCGGATCCGTTCGAGATGATGTTGTCTTCGCCCTTCGTGTTGGAAGAGCGGCCGGACGTGCGCTTCTGTCCCTTGACGACGAGAGTGTCCTTGTCAAGCGAATCGCAGTAGAAGAATTCCTTCCACTGATCGGCAAGCACGCCTCCGACGGCGCCGGTTAAAGCTTTGATAAGACCCATTTTGTTTCCTTTCTGCGGAACCCGTCGGCCGTATCCGGTCCTGTGGCCCCGCTATAAAAATTTATTATTATCAATCGATTCTGACGCCGCGTCGGAATCATCCTGCGGCGATTTCAAACTCGCACTCGAATCCGTAAACCCGCCATTCTTCGCCCGTCTTTTTCAGAAATACGGTCATTTCCGCGGGAAGCGGTTCGCTGCCGGGCGCAGGCGGCGTTTCTTCCGGGGTCTCGGACTCCGAAACCGGGTCTGGTGTCACGAAAGACGTGAGCGTCAGGCAGACGCAGCCCGAATTGTAAACCGTCACCGACTTGCAGACGGGTTCGGATATCTTCGCTCCGGGATGGTTGGGAAGGCGGTAGACCCGGCGGTACGACTCCATAATCGCGGTATATCCCGCCGTTCCCTCCGCCATCGAGGAGAGCAGTTCGTCGTAGTTCCGATCGAAAGAGGACTCGCGTCCGTCGGATATGCCGCCGTCGCAGACGTATTTCAGGTATGCCGAAAAGAAATGCGAGGCGCACTCGAGCGCCGGCTGATCCGGCTGATCCGGCGACGCGGGAATATCGTATTCGATTTGTATATCGTATCCCGAAGAAACGAAGGTCACCGGAGTCAGAACGATCCCGTTGAGCGAAGCAGATACGACCGGCTCGGCAAGATAACCCTCACGGACGTAGAAGTCGAAGAGGGGCGTACCGCCGTCGGAAACCGCATTAGTTCTTCCGCCGCCGAATTTTCCGATGAAGGTCCCTCCGAACGGGTCGGGACTGCCTGCGCCCGTCGCGTCGGCGGCGGTGAGCGCGACGCCGTTGACCGTGACGTCGGCTCCCGCGGGAGCCGCGACGCTTACGGTGTACCGGCAGGAAGCCGGAATCTCGAACACGAAGTTCCCGCCGTCGGAAGACAGCAGGGCGACCGGCTCGCCGCCGATCGACGCGCTCGCCTCGGGAAAGCCGAACAGACCGCCGGCGGTCCAGCGCGAAAGCTGCGGGAGCGTTCCGGTTCCGTTGTCGTCGAGCGGACCGAGTTCGCCGAAGATTATTTCCTTCTCCGCCCAGTCTTCGGTCAGCGGAACGCCGCCGAGAAAGGCGTCGGCTCCCGCCGGGACGGTTACCGTGACCGTTTTGAGCCGGCTCTCGGGATATTTGAAACAGACTGCGTATCCGTCATCCGAAACGACCGCCTCAAGCCGGACGCAGTCGAGAGACGCCGACAGAACGGGTTCGAAATAAATATCGCGGAAAGTGTATTCAACGCAGTTCGCGGTCACGTCGGGTTCGGCGGGACTGAAGAAGGGATAATACGCATCTCTCTCCGCGGCTCCGCCCGAATACTCTGCCGAGTTCACGGTGAGCACCGCTCCCTTCGGGACCGTTATCCTTCTCTCGGGGAAGCGCAGACCGTTTCTGCCGTCAAAGTAGGACGTCCGGAATTCAATCCTCTTGATCGATACTCCGTCTTTTCCGCGTTCGAGTTCGATATCGGCGAAATACTCGCCGTCCGAAAAGAGCATATAAACGAGTCCTCCGCCCGTCTTGCGAAGCTTCGTGACCTTTCCGGTCACAAATGCGGGCGAGAGCACTTCGCCGGCGAGCCGGCGGGCGTCCTCGTATTCGGGATATGACTCGGGAAGCCAGAGCCGGAGCAGCCGTCTCCAGCCGTCGTTGTCGGTGGAAGCCGTCAGATCGTCCATGAAAGCGTCTGCGGAAGACGACGCCCAGATACCCGCGGCGACCCATCCGACGACCGCTCCGATCGCGATGAGAAGAAGCGAAACAAGCGAAAATACAAACGCGAACCTGGTAAATCTGCGCCTGCGCGGAGAACGGCGGCGGACCTTTTCGTATCCGTAATATCTGCGGAGAGCGTCGTCTCCGCGGATCGCCTCCTCGGTCCCGAGCGTCACGTCGAAGCCCGCGGACGAGCTCTCGTCCGCTCCTCCGAGACGCCGGAATCTTTTCATTTTGTCGGTCAGCTCAGGAACGTCCCGCGGCACGTCGCCCCGATCCGCGGAAGACGGGTCGATACCGTCTTTGAGTTTTACGTTATCATCCATGCGCTTGCCCCTTTCAGGGAGCGGCCGGCGCGGTGCCGGTGACCGAGAGTACGGGTCCGGCCGTTCCGCCCGCCGAGCAGAGGACCGAGCCACCGCGCGCGAAGGCGCCGGCGGGAGCCAGGGCGACCGCGGTTTCGGCTCCGTACTCAAACATCAGGGAGGCGAGTTCGCCGTAGGTCATCCCGCAGGGATATACCGACGACGGCACCGCCTCGAACAGCAGAAGACTGCCGTCCGCGCGCACGCCTATCGCGGCGCGCGAGCCGTATCCTCCGCCGAGACCGTCGGCGGGAATCCCGTTTTCAATGAGGACGCAGGGCGTCGAAACGCCGCAGACGAATCCGCCGTTTACCGCGCCGGACGCGTTGGTCCTTGTCAGCGAAACGGAACCGTCGGAACCGAAAGCGAGAAAATCGAAACTGTCGGCGACCGCGTCGACGGTATAGTAAAGGCATTCGCCGGTCAGCATGGCGTCGTAAGCGGACGAAAGCCCGACGGCAGCCGAAGCGGCCGGCGGTTCATCCCCGGAAAACCTGATCGAAACCGAGGCGCCCGGAGCGAATTCGAGCAGATATCCCTTCCAGTTTCGTCCCTCTATCGCTTCAAACCCGCCAGCGGAGCGTTTGTAATCCTCCCTGGTGACGGGTTCCCCGGCGATTATGGTGCCGGAAACCGTCTTCGCGTTTTTAATCTCCGACGACGTGAAGAAGAGGTCGGTCAGAGGGAATCCCTTCTCGACCATCGTGGCGCAGAGCAGACGCGCCTCGTCGCGCGCGGGTCCGCGGGCGGCTACGAAAAGCGCGGCAAAAGACGCCGCCGCCAGAAGCGCAGCTACTATGAGTATCATGACAGCTATCTTCGGCAGCGCGGAAGGTCTCGCGGCCTTCCGTTTTCTGTTCGCATTCATAGGTCCGCTCTCAAAATAAATACAGATTAACGCAATATAATAATATCATAAAACGGGAAAAAAGTCAAGCCGTGACCCGGCTCATTCGAGTCCGAGATAATACTTCAGGTAGACCCTGTTGCGGGCGAAATCCGGGAGTATCACAGCCATTCCGTTGACCATGGCGTATCTGAAGGCGTCCTGCGCCGGGATACGGTAGGTGAGTATGTCGTTCCCGAGGAAGCGGTAGCAGTCGAGCAGCGTCGACAGCAGCACGCTGTTTGACATGTCGGTCGACATAAGCGGAAGGATCTCGTCGAGCATTGCCTTCAGATCCGAATAGCTGAGCTTTCTGATTTTCTCGTAACACGCCTTCACCACCGTCCGCTGACGGCTGGTGCGGCCGAAATCGCTGTCCAGATGACGTATCCTCGCGAATTTCAGGGCCACCGCGCCGTCCATATGGTAAACGCCTTCCGAATCCCCGATCTTCAGGTGCTCCGCCTCCGCCCTGGTGAGACGCACGTCGATACCGTCCAGTTTGTCGATTATGGCCCGGAATCCCGCAAAATCGACCACGAAACCGTAATCGACGTGTACGCCGAAATTCACCTCGAGCGTCTTGTAAAGCAGCGGGAAGCCTCCGTAGATGTAAGGAACGTTGAGACGGTTCGGCTGGTAGCCTCCCGGGATCTGAACGTACATATCGCGCAGGAATGAAACCAGCGCGATCCTTCCGGTTTCTTTGTTGACGCTGAGCAGCATCATTGAATCGGTCCTGGTGCGCGTCCCCGACGTACCTTTGTCCTGACCGACAATCAGGATGTTCAGAAGCTTTTCGTCCGGAAGCGAATCGACCGGAGTCCAGTTGACGCCTCCGGGTATTTTGTTCTCGTCCGGAAGCGTGATGTAAGTGGGTCCGGGCTTCGTCGTAACGACCGGCGCTTTCGTGGTCACGGGTGCCCCGGCGGTCGTTTCGTCGGGCGACGAGGAATCTTCCGGAGGGGCGGAGGCGGTTTCGGTCGGGACGTCCGACGGAGTCGTTTCGGGCTCAGACGCCGCGGCCGTTTCGGAATCGGGCGACGAAGCCGCCGGCCCGCTGTCCGTCACCGTAACGTCCGGTCCCGAGGGAAAGGTGAATTCCCCGCCCGACCCGAATACGTCCGGTCCGATGATCAGTATGTCGCTCTGTTCCCAGAAATCGTCGGGAACGTCGGTATCGAAGAACTCCGACCCGGGCGGGACGGTCTCCAGATTGTTGTTGTCGATCTTTCCGATCTTGTTGAGCATTCCGTTGACGGTCAGCAGCGCGGCAACGATCAGTAAAACGATCACCGCGGCAATGGAGGACAGAACAACGGTCAGTATTCTTTTTTTTCTTTTTTTAGTTCCAGCTTCAGAAGCCATTTGATTCTACCTGCGTTGCGGAATGTGCGAAAAGCAGTCACTATTCAAAATAATTACGTTAAGGCAATACCGCACAATTCGCGTGCGGAGATTGTCGAGTAATTTTGGCGCCTGTTTTGACTGAGAAATCGCAGGAAAACAGGCAGTTTTTCAAGATT
>JAGDAM010000238.1 GCA_017959485.1 Clostridia bacterium | reverse complement strand
TTTTTTGTTGACGATTATCGCTTCAGCGGTATCTATAACCATCCCGAACGCTCGCTTGAAAAATACTCCCAATATGCTTTTCTGCTCACGCCGGATTTTTCAACGTATTCCGACATGGATTTGTGGAGGCAGCTCGAAAGCGTTGCGAAGAACCGCTGGGTAGGCGCCTATTGGCAGAGCAAAGGACGGATTGTCATTCCGACTGTCAGTTGGAGTGATGCACGCAGTTTCGAGTTCTGCTTTGACGGCGTGGAAACCGGCAGCACGGTTGCAATCGGAATGATCGGCTGCAAACGTAACAAACTGCATTTTTTGCGCGGATTTTGGGCAATGGTCGAGAAAATTGATCCTTCTCAAATTATCTGCTTTGGAACGCCGTTCCCTGAAATGCAAGGCAATCTCGTAGTCGTTGATTATCGCGACTCCAGAAAGGTGGTGCGATAATGGGAGGCAGAGGAACGTTTGCAAGCGGAAAACAGGTCCCGTACACTTACGAAACGGTCGGCAAAATAAAAGGCGTTAAGGTTCTACAAAAAATAGACCCGAAAGCAAGTAAAGGGCTACCAGAAGAAGCACACTCGAGTTCTGCTTATATTCTAAAATATTCTAACGGAACTTTTAAGCAAATTCGGTTTTACAACGATGATCATACTGCTAAGTATGATATTGATTATCACTTTGAGCCCAAATTAGGCAGCAGAAAAGAACCTGTCTATCATATTCACGAATATAGAAACGGAGTGCGTGACAAAGTAGGAAGATTGCTTACAAAGAGCGAGTATGAAAAATACAAAGTGTACTTTATAGGAGGCAATTCACAATGATCGGCATATCTTATTCGGAGTTTTACAATAAACTCTATTTTGGCGCAGACATTGACTTTGAATATAAAGGTGTTTATTATCATATTAATTCGGGATATGATGAGAAGAAAGCGCATAGCATAACCGTATATATGTATGATAAGCATCCCGACGAGACGCCCGGTTATTATAAAGAGGTTCTCACGGTTTCAAATGAAAATGCAGAAAAAGACGTTAATGAATTTCTCAATTCAGCTGTTTTTGAAGGACAAACCTTAAATCAGATTGATGAGGACATTACGGTTATTTATTCGTAAGCGCGATTGTAACTATAAAATAGCTAAACACGAGCCGAATATGCACGATACAAGTCATATTTTCAAGGAGTACAAGAAAAAACTACGCTGAGTGTGTCGAACAGTTCGAAAAGGTAAGAATCTTTGACGGTCAGAAAATTTTCGAAGCCAAGCAGGATATTACCGTGTTGTTTGGATAATTGTCGGCCCGGTCATTTTTCATTTTTTCATCAACTACTTTATACTTATTCCCCGGTATTCGCTGACGCAAATACCGGGGAATTATTAGAATCAAATTACTAAACCGGCTCATACACTTCAATTTCGGACGACAGGGCGGTTATACGTCTGATATCGTCAAGCCCGCCCAGTTCGCAGAGCGCCGCGAACTGCACCGCGATATTTCCCATCGCGGTGGCCTCGGCGGGACCGGCTATCACGCGCCGCCCGGTCACGTCGGCCGTCACGCGGCAGAGGGTCCTGTCCTTGATGCCGCCGCCCGCGATATGGATCGACGGGAAGCGCGTTCCGAGCATCTCTTCCAGCGTTTCGACCGTCTTCCGGTATTTGACCGCCAGACTGTCGTAGATGCATCTGACAGTCTCTCCGGGCGTTTCGGGGACGTGTACGCCGGTCTCCCGGCAGATATCCGCGATCCTCCCGGGAATATCCCCGGCGGGCGACAGACGCGGATCGTCGGGATCGATGACCGACGCGAAGCGCGGCGCAGCGGCTGCGCTTTTTTCGAGAAAGTCGAAGGAATAGTCCTTCCCCTCCCTCTTCCACTGACGGCGGCTCTCCTGAATGAGCCACAGGCCCATTATGTTTTTGAGGAAACGCGAGGTGTATCCCACGCCTCCCTCGTTGGTGAAGTTCGCGAGGCGGGCGGCTTCGGTGAGATTCGGAGAGGGCAGTTCGGTCCCGAGCAGACTCCAGGTGCCGCTGCTGATATAAAGCTTCGGCTCTCCCGGAGCGAAGGGAACGGCGGCAACCGCCGATCCGGTATCGTGCGAGGCGACGCATACGACCGGCACCCGGGGCAGGCCCGTCTCGGCGCAGATATCGGGCGTGAGACGCCCGAGTACCGTTCCGGGCGCCACCGGATCCGAAAACAGGCCGGAATCGACTCCTATTGCGTCAAGCAGACCGCGGTCCCATCTGTGGGAGGCGTCAAGCAGCGCCGTCGTCGAAGCGTTTGTGAACTCGTTCGCCTGTTCTCCGCAGAGGAAGTAATTGAAGAAATCGGGCATCATCAGGAACCGGGCAGCCGAATCGAGCAGTCTCGGCTCGCGTTCCCGCATCAGCGCCAGCTGAAACACGGTGTTGAACGGCAAAAACTGAATCCCGGTCCGGCGGTAAAGCTCTTCCCTGCCGAGACGGACGAGCAACCGCTCCATATCCTCCGCGGTGAAATTGCGGTAGTGGAGGGGTTCCGCGAGCAGGTCTCCGCCGGCATCGAGCAGCACTCCGTCCACGCCCCAGGTGTCTATCCCGACGGCGGCGACGTCGCCGTGGCCCGAGCGTGCGCAGGCGCGCATGCCTTCGAGTATCTCGTGACAGAGGCGCAGCGCGTCCCAGCGGTATCTGCCGTTAATTTTCACCGGATCGTTCGAGAATCTGTAGAGCTCCTCGAGGATTATCCTTTCCCCGTCGAATCTGCCGAGCATCGCCCTACCGGACGACGCCCCGAAGTCGAACGCCAGAACCTTTTTTTCAGCACGGGACATATCTGTTTCCTCCGGATTTTCAGAAAGGCCGTTTCTTAACCAGCGTGATCACGAAAACGGTTACTATCGCGACTACCGCAGCCGCCGCGGCGATACGGATCGCATTGCCGACCGGAGATACCCGCGAACCCGATTCCTGACCGGTCGTCTCGTCTCCTACGGGTTCGGTGTCGGTTCCGATAACGGCGGGAGACTGCGTCGTCTCCTCCGCGGTAGTCTCGGACGCCGGAATGGCTATGAGCGCAACCTGGAAGCCCTCGGCATTTGAGGCGGCGGAGCATGAAAAACTTACCGTTCCCCCGTCCCTGTCCCAAACCGCTTTGATGATCTCATCGCCGACCGCCGCGCGGTAACCCGCATAGTTCCCGTCGGGCGCCGGGAAGGTGTAGGTCGTGACTCCGTCGACGGCAATCCGTTCACCGTCGATATAAAAGGTTATAAAGTATATATCGATAATCTCCGACTCCCGGTCGGTAATCATATCCTGAAACTCGCGGATCTTATCATCCGAAACGGTCGAGATCACCGAGCTCATGTCGAAGGAGACCCCGGCGGGATAATACTTTCCGACTTCGCGCACGGCTGAGGCGTCTCCCGAGAAGACGGTATTCGAAAGCCGCGGAATCGGCTCGCGCTCCGCCAGTCCGCAGGCCGGACAGACTCTTTCGCGAACTCCTTCGGTCGCTCCGGTCGGATTGGCTATAACGGTCCATTCGCCGAAACTGTGTCCGAGAGCCGGAAGTCCGGTGTCGTCGATGATAAGTTCACCGCAGACGAGACAGTTCGTGTGACGCTTCCCGGCTTCGGTGCAGGTCGGTTCGCGGTCGATTATATATTCGCCCGGAGTATGCTCGTGCACCGCGGATTTCACCGTCCGTACGAGAATGACCGAAGACGTCCCGCGGCAGCTGACCGTCACGTACTGGTCGCCCAGCCGGAACGGATCGTATCCGCTGTACGTGATCTCGTCAAGATCCTCTACGATCTCCTCGTGTCCGTCATTGTAGACGACCGCGACGCCGATACCGGTCAGGTCGAAGGGCTGTCCGTCGAAATACTCCATTATCGTCGGCATCTTTCTTATTACAAGCCGTACCGGCTCGAGCTGAAAAACGTCGACGGTAAAGAAGGTAGAAAACTTGCCGGATTCGGAATTGTAAGTACAGGTGATCTTCTTTCCCTTTTCTGGCTTGGTGAAGCTGCCGCCGCTTATGACGATCTCGTTGGTGACGTCGACGCTCTCGCCGTCGGTCCTTGTCGCCATTACGCAGAGGCCGGTTGAATCGAGTGTCTCTCCGGTGTAATATGACCTCTTTTCGGGGGCGGAAACGAGATGGATTCCCGTCACCTGCGGGCGCAGTACCGTCACTGAAAAAACGACCGGGTCTCCGCCGTAGGGATACTGCACCGAGATCTCGACCGTTCCGTCGGTGTAGGAGTCGAAGTCGGAACACCAACCCGGCAGAACGTTCACGGACACCGTCCGTCCGGTATTGTACTCGACGAGCAGCATGGCGCCGTCTATCTCGAGATCCTCTCCGACGTAATACCGGGTCTTATGCGGAGGCGACTTGAGCCGGACCGAAGTGATGACTTCGGCCCCTATAGGTATCTCGGGAGTAAGATCGTCGTCCGCGCGCGCGGGAAGCGCCGAAAGTACGGCGATGATCAGAACCAGCGGAAGAAGACACACGGCGGCAAGCGCCGGCGTCCCGATTATCGGTTTCGGTTTCGATGTCATAGAAGGGCTCTTTTTCAGTGATATTCCGGGAGCCAGCCGCGGTGGGCCTCGATCAGATCGTCGCAGAGGGATACGATCTCGTCTATCGACAGCTCGGATCCGGTGTGAGGATCCATCATCGCCGCCTGGTAGATGCATTCCTTCCTGCGGGTGACCGCCGCCTCGATCGTAAGCAGCTGGACGTTGATATTGGTGCGGTTCATCGCCGCGCAGATCTCGGGCAGACGTCCCACGCGGGTCGGCTGGACTCCGAGTTTGTTGACGAGACAGGGCACCTCGACGCAGGCGTTGTCGGGAAGGTTCTCGATAAGCCCGCGGTTCAGCACGTTGCCGCCGATCTGATAGGGCACGTCGGAAACGATCGACTCCATAATATAGGAAGCGTATTCTTTGGTGCGGGTATGAGTGACGTCGCCCGAGACGTATATCTCGCGTTCGGCGTTCCAGCGGTTGATCTGGCGCACGCACCGGCGGGGATACTCGTCGAGCGGTATGCGGTATCTGTCGATCAGCTCGGGATATTTGCTCTTGATGAAGAAATAATTGTATTCGGCGTTATGCTCGCTCGATTCGGTAACGTAATAGCCGAATCTGCGGATATACTCGAGCCGGACGAGGTTTTTGAGCCCCTCGGGAGGATTATCGAGTATCTCGCAGGCACGGCGTCTGATCTCGGGATAGAGATCGTTGCCGTCGGCGTCCTCGCATTCGAGCAGGAAAGCCATGTGATTGATTCCGGCGATCTTCTCGCGGACGGGACGCTTCGGATCCATTCCGAGATCGCGGAAGAGACTGCTCGTGCATACCTGAACGCTGTGGCAGAGTCCGACCGTCTCGATACCCGAATAGCGCTGCATATATCCCGAGAGCATCGCCATCGGATTCGTATAGTTAAGGAAAAGCGCCCGCGGGCAGACCTCGCGCATGTCGGCGGCAAAATCCTCGAGAACCGGAATGGTGCGCAGGGCGCGGAAAATGCCTCCGATGCCGAGCGTGTCGGCGATTGTCTGGCGGAGTCCGTACTTCTTGGGAACCTCGAAATCGGTCACCGTGCAGGGCTCGTACAGACCGACCTGGATCGCGTTTACCACGAATGAGGCGTCGCGAAGCGCGTCTTTTCTCTCGGCGACGCCGAGATATTTGCGCACCGCAGCGCGGTTTTCGTTAATATTGCGGTTGAGCGCGCAGACCATCGTATATGATTCTTCAAGCCGCTGCGGATCTATGTCGTAAAGCGCGATTTCCGAATCGTAAAGCACGGGGGACAGCATGGTGTCGCCCAGAACGTTTTTCGCGAAAACGGTGCTCCCGGCACCCATGAACGTGATCTTGACCATCTCAGTCGAAACCTCCGGAGAAGTAATTATTATTATACACAATAATTATACAAATCTTCACGGAGAAAGTCAAGGAATTTTACGCACCGGATGCGCGCCTTGCGATTATAGTTCACTTTCGGATAAAACGCAAGACAGTAATGTCGCTTTTTCCGGATAATTCGCACTTTTTTCTCAATTAATAGGATAATACGCACTTACTGTTATTGATTCTGAGACCGGGGCGGCAGTATGCGATTAACAAAGGACTGAAGAAAACAGAAAAAGACCCCGGAATTCCCTGCGTTTCCGGGGTCTCTGACACTGCAACGTGCAATTTAAACCGTTGTAAGTATGTTGTTAACCGAACAGTGCCTGCATTTCAGATTGCCTTTGTCCGTCACTATAACGGTTCCGAGTATCGGATCTTTTTTTTCTGAATAAAACGGTCCTGACTCCAAACCGAAAAAGCTGCCGGAAAACTGACAGTTTCATAAGCCGGGTACGTGTACTCCGGATCAGTTAAACCAGATGCCGGGGCCGAATACGAATACGTCGACAAGTATGAGTACGATACCGATCGCAAGCAGTGCAAAGTCGGGCTTTTCGGGAAGTTTGTACCGGAATATCTCTTTTTTCGGGGGCAGCGTCTTCATCACTCCCGTAAACATGAATCCCCAGAAGAAAGGTATCCACATAAAGTTAAACAGTACGCATTCACCCATTGTCAGCGCCCCGGATTTTACCGCCGGGGAGACCGCGGATACGATCATCCCGAGCGAAAAACCGATGATCAGCGGGATCAGGTACAGTATGAACGCCACGCGGATACGCTCTTTTTTATTCTCTTTGTCCTCAATGAAATAATATGACAGGTAGTTAAGAAAGAAGAACAGTCCGACGATGCCGACGGCTCCGATGACAGAGAGCGTAATACGAAGCGCCGTGATCAGCCCGGGGTATTCGGTGAGCACGGAATAAACGTTGCCCCAGTCCCCGATACCGAACAGTCCGCCGAACAGAAAGTATCCGAATCCCTCGACCGCCTGCATCCCCATAAGCTGAGTCAGGAACATGCGCGCGGTCGGGCCGGTCTTGACTTTAAGCAGCACGACCGTCAGTATTACCGCGATGATCACGTTCAGTATCGACGCGCTTCCTCCTGCCAGCATTATGCGGTGAAAAGGTGAAAACACGCCGTAATCCGCAACCGCGGCGTCAACGGCACCGGCGGAGTAGCAAATGAGTTTGCTGCCGTAGATCATATGTGTGAGCAGATGAAACAGCTCGTGTACCGGTATCGTCGCAAAGTAGGCGAGAAACGCCGTAGCGATGCTGTTGACAAAAGCCGGCTTTCTGTCTCTCATCTTATCCCTCCGTGTAAAACAGTGATTTGAGAACCGAACCGTTCAATAAAGCTTCGCTCCGGCCGGAATATGCGGATCTACCTGAAGCAGCGTCAGCTTTTCCTCCTCGCCGACGTGGTGAACGGCGGAAAGAAGCATGCCGCAGCTGTCGATACCCATCATGGCTCTCGGAGGGAGATTCGTTATCGCTATCAGCGTTTTGCCGACAAGCTGTTCGGGCTCGTAATAGGCGTGAATTCCGCTTAAAATGACGCGGTCTTTGCCGGTTCCGTCGTCGAGAGTGAATTTGAGGAGTTTCTTGGACTTCGGAACGGCTTCGCAGGCGAGGACCTTGACGGCTCTGAAATCGCTCTTTGAGAAGGTCTCGAAATCGACGAAATCGGCGAACAGCGGCTCGATCACGACGCCCGAGAAGTCGGGTTTATCGGCGCTGATAATCGGAGCGCCTTCAATTGCGGGAGCGGCTTCAGCCGGCTGTCCGGACGTCCCGGACTGTTCCTCTTTTTCCTCCGATCCGGTCTTCTGCGACTTCATAGTGGGGAACAGAAGAACGTCGCGGATGGCTGCGGCGCCGGTGAGAATCATGCACATGCGGTCGATTCCGAACCCGATTCCGCCTGTCGGAGGCATGCCGATTTCAAGCGCGTGAAGAAAGTCCTCGTCGGTGTGTTCGGCTTCGCCGTCGCCCTTCGAGAAGCGCTCCTCCTGGGCGGCGAAACGCTCGCGCTGGTCGACAGGGTCGTTGAGCTCGGAGTAGGCGTTTGCAATCTCCCAGCCGTTGATGAAGAGCTCGAAACGCTCGACGTGCCCCGGATGCGCGGGGTTCTTCTTGGTAAGCGGAGAAATCTCGAGAGGATGATCGGTGACGAAGGTCGGCTGAAGCAGATTCTTCTCGGCATACTCCTCAAAGAAGAGGTTAAGGATGTCTCCGCGGCCGTGCCGCTCTTCAAAAGCGAGTCCGTGCGAGCGGGCGGCTTCCCGCGCCGCGTCGACCGTCGTTATCCCGTCGAAATCGACACCGGCGTACTTCTTTACCGCCTCGGTCATCGTTATCCGTTCGAACGGCTTGCCGAAATCTATCTCCACCCCGTTGTAGACGACCTTGTCGGTGCCGATCGCTTCGCTTGATACCGTGCGGAAAAGCGATTCGGTAAGCTCCATCATTCCGCGGAAATCGGTATAGGCCTGATAGATCTCCATAAGCGTGAACTCGGGGTTGTGACGCGTGTCGACTCCCTCGTTCCGGAAGACGCGGCCGATCTCGTACACCTTTTCGAGCCCGCCGACTATCAGCCGCTTCAGATAAAGCTCGAGCGATATGCGCAGTTTGAAGTCCTCGTTCAGCGCGTTAAAATGCGTCTCGAAGGGTCTCGCAGCCGCGCCGCCCGCGTTGTGGACCAGCACGGGGGTTTCGACCTCGAGAAATCCGCGGCCGTCGAGGAATCTTCTGATCGAGCTCAGTATCTTCGACCTCTTGACGAAGACCGCGCGCGACTCGGCGTTGGTGATCAGATCGACGTATCTCTGGCGGTAGCGCTGATCTGTATTCGTCAGCCCGTGGAACTTCTCGGGCAGCGGAGCGAGCGATTTTGAGAGCAGAGTCAGCGCTTCGGCATGCACGGTGATCTCTCCGGTGCGGGTTTTGAAAACGGTACCCGAAACTCCGTAGATGTCGCCGATATCGCTCTTTTTAAACCAGCCGTAATCCTCTTCGCCGACACTGTCGCGGGCCACGTAGACCTGGATCGATCCTTCGCGGTCCTGAATATTGCAGAAAGACGCCTTCCCCATGACGCGCTTGAACATCAGGCGGCCTGCGAGGCAAACCGTCTTCCCTTCGAGCGCGTCGAAATCGCGGACGATATCCGCGGTACGGTGAGTGCGTTCAAATACCGTTTCCCTGAAGGGATCGCGGCCCGCCCCGGCGAGCTCGGCGAGTTTGCGCCGTCTCTGATCCGCGGCCTCCGCCGCTTCCGCTTCCGGTCTTTCCTTTTCGAGATGCTGATCCATTTTCCGGTTCCCCGCGCAAAATCAGTTCTTACGGGTACGCTCGACCGAGCGGATCTCAAGCTGATAGCTTCCGCGCGGCGTCTCGACCGACACCGTGGATCCGGCGTGATGCCCGATGAGCGCCTTCCCTATCGGGGAAAGATCGGATATACGGTTCTCGAAAACGTTTATCTCGTTCGAGCCGACGATAACGTAGGTGACCTCCTCGTCCTCCTCGGGATCGTAGACGAGAACGGTCGAACCGACCGAAACCACTCCTGTATCGACTGCCGCCTCGTCGATTATTTCGGCGTTGCGGAGCCGCTCCTCGAGTTCCTTGATCCTCGCTTCGACCTTTGCCTGCTCGGTCCGCGCCTCGTCGTACTCGGCGTTCTCCGAGAGATCTCCGAAGCCGCGCGCGACTTCGATGTCGTGGATAATCTCGGCTCTTCTTACGTTCTTGAGATAGTTCAGCTCTTCCTTGAGCTCGTTGTACCCTTCCTGGGTGAAAACGATGGGTTGCTTTGCCATTTTATCTTCCTTCCGCGCGACGGATCCGGGACCCGTCCGCTCTTTTTGTTTTCAATGATTATGCAGGTTATTCCGCTCCGCCGAGAAGCCCGACGGCGGCGCCGAGCTGATTGTCTTCAGCGTCGGTATATTCGAGATAGCTGCGGGACTTCAGTTCTTCGGCCAGCGGGACCTCGAGATCCGGGATGATGCCTATCCCGTTGTATCCTTCCGACAGCGGCGGGAAATACATTCTCGTGGTCAGCTTGAGCGCTCCCTCGTAGCCGTAATAGGCAAGCGGGAGTATCGACTGCATGCTTCCCTTTCCGTAGGTCTGCACGCCGACGACCTTCGCGATACCGTAATCCTTCATCGCGCTGGTGAAGAGTTCTCCGGCCGAAGCGGTATTCTCGTTCGCGAGCACGACGGATTTCCCGAAAACGGCCTCGCGGTATTTACCGATATCCTCGGAGCGAATATTGCAGGTCGAGTATGCCTCGTTTGAACCCGAAAAGTTCATTACGTCGACCTTATCGGACGTTTCGTTCCCCGCGCGGTCGCGGACCCGGATAACGACGTCGCCGCGCTGCAGCATGAGCGAGAGAACGGCTTTTATCGACTGGAGATCTCCGCCCGGGTTGTTGCGGACGTCAAACACGAAGTAGGTGCAGTTTTTCGAGATCAGGTCGTCCATCGCCTCGCGGAACTGGGGCGGGGTCGTCAGGTCGAAACCGGTGATGCGGACGACGCCGACCTTTTCTCCCCCGATATTCCCGTCGTAGACGCGCCATTCGACCGATCTGGTTGAAACGTGACGCCGCTCGATGTCGAAGCGTATGATATCCTCAACTCCGGAGCGTTTCACTCCGAATTCCGCCTTGGTTCCGGCCTTGCCGCGCAGCGCGGTGAGGGCGAGTTCGTATCCGATCTCGTCGACCTTCTTCATTCCGTCCTCCGTCATAACCTCCGCGATGAGGTCTCCGACGGCGAGCCCCGCCTCTTTTGCGGGACTGTCGGTAAAGATCGAAACGATTTTGATAAGACCGCTCGTCTCGTCGTAGGTGACGGTGACTCCGATGCCCTCCATGTCGCCCTGATTCTCGGCGGTCATCTGCTGATACTCTTCGTCCGTGTAGTAATAGGCGTATTTGTCCGCCTTGACCCAGACAAAGCCCTCTATCAGCGACTTGTAGAGATCCTCCTCGTCGATTTCATAATACGAATAGGTCTTGATGAGCTTGACGATAGTCTCGAGTTTGCCGAGCTCGGCTTCGCCGATCGTGCCGGATTCGGGGCTACCTACCTTTGACGCAAGCCGCGTGCGGTAGTTTTCGGTGGCAATCACGTATGCCGACATAAAGCCGATAAGAGCGGCCACTGCGACGGCGAAAACGGCGGTCAGAAGTTTGATAGTTTTGTTTCGCATTGGAACCTCTCGATGGCGGGACGCCCCGCGCCGCGCGCGGGCCCGCCGTTAAGACAGCGGCGCACAGATCACTGTGCGGATAGCCGTGAGTTTTTTCAGCTTATTGTAAGGTTTGCCGGAAGAGCGGATTTCGGCAGATAGTCCATCGGATTGACGCTGTTCCCGTTGACCCTGACCTCGAAATGGAGGTGATACCCGGTGGACACGCCGGTCGTTCCGACGCCGGCGATAATGTCCCCACGGTTGACGACGTCGCCTTTTTTGACCTTGAGCGTGCCGGTGTTGAGATGCGCGTAAAGGGTCGACGTGCCGTCGAGATGATCTATCAGAATATAATTTCCGTAAGAGGAATGGTACTGAGCCGCGGTGACCTTACCCGGTTTTGAAGCGTATACCGAGGTGTTGCGCGGAGCGGCGATGTCTATTCCGTAATGGGTCTTGTACGTATGGTAAACCGGGTGCAGCCGTGTCCCGAACGGATAGGTGATGTGATAGCAGGACAGCGGCAGCGGCCACATAAAACTCTGATTTCGGGCTGCGTCCTCGATCGCCCTGAGACGCGCCTGCTCCTGCTCGAGCCTTTTCCGCTCCGCTTCCTTTATCGCAGCCTGTCTCAGGCGTTCGGCCTCCTCGGCGCGGCGCTGATTCTCCTCTTCTTCGAGCTTTGCCACCAGTTCCCGGAATTCGGCCTCGAGCACGTCGGACCGGTCGGAAGCCTCGGTTGCCGATCCCGCAAGCTGCGCGAGTTCGGCTTCAATCCTCTCATACTCCTCCTCGTTGTCGGCGAGGAAGACCTCGAGTTCGCGAAGCTTGCCCTCGTACTGTTCTATGCTGACGGCTCTTTCGGATATGCGCGCCTGCTGATCTTCGAGTTTGTTCTCAAGATCGCTCTTTTTCTCGCTGACGCGCTTCATCAGACGGTCGCTGTAGCCGATCAGGGCGCCGACGCGGTCGATCCGCGAGAGCAGATCCGAAAGACTCGCGGCCCCGAAAATAATCTCGATATAATTCGCGCTGCCCTGCTCGTAGGTCATCCTGAGCATCGAAAGGAATTCGGCGTAGCAGGACTCGTATTCGCTCTGCGCGGCGGCGATATCCGCCGCCGTCTGCTCGGCTTCCCTCTCCGCGACCATCTGCTCCTCCTCTATCGTCCGGAGAGTGTCGTCGTAGAGCGATTTGAGCGACAGATAGAGCTCGCGCTTTTCCGCCGCGGTCGCCGAAGCGGCTTCCGCCGAGGCAAGCTGTTCCTTCAGCTCGGCGACGGTCGCGTTAAGCGCCTCGATCTCGCTCCGCATCTCCTCGGTCGTAGCGTTCTTGACGTCGTCGTAGGTCGCCTTCGTGTAGGCGGCGGCCGGAATAGCGGGAATAGTGCAAATAAGGATCGCAAGGCAAAGGAGCGCGCACACCGTGTTATGCTTCTTGTTGTTTTTCATCTTTTGACCCGTTAATCAGTTTTTAAGATTTTTCCTGATGGAAAGCAGTCCCGCGAGGACGCCGGACAGGGCGCCTATGACAGGGAATGCGGTCAGAAGCGCCGGGACGAAGCGCGAGACCGGAAGAATCTCGATCATCGAAAGGTCCGCCGACAGGCGCCCCGAGGCGTAGGAGGACACCCAGATCACGAGTCCCGCGGCGGCGAAGCCCGAAATGACTCCGATGAGTATGCCCTCGATGACGAAGGGAGTCACGATAAATCCCCTCGTCGCGCCCATGTAGCGCATGACGTCGATCTCGTTCCGCCTTCCGTGAACGGCAAGTTTGATCGTGTTGAAAATGACGAATATGCTCACCGCGAACAGCAGAACGAAGAACCAGACGAAGACCGCCGACATCCCCCGCTTGAAGGAGGCGACTTTTGTCGCGTAATCCAGCCGGTTGTTTACCTTAGTCACTCCGGGGATCGAGCGCAGCGAAAACTCGAGCGCGTTTACAGCGTCCCCGTCGGAATAGGTAACCACGAAAGAATCCGAAAGCGGATTGTCGCCGTTCTTTTCGATCTCGTCGAAAAGGTCGCCGTAGTCGCTGTAGGTTTCGCGCAGAGCTTCGAGCCCCTGCTCCTTTGAAATATATTCCACGTACGAGACGTTGTCGAGCGACTTGATGTCGGAACAGATCTCGTCGACTCTCGTCCGGTCGAGCGATGAGTCGCAGAAAACGACGATTTCGTTCAGAAGTCCGAGGCGGGTGATGTTTTCGTTAAGGTTCGAGACCAGCACTCCGAAAACCCCGAGCAGCGACAGGCAGGAGGTAAGAACCAGCACCGACGCGACCGTCATCACGCCGTGCCGCTTCATTCCCACCAGCGCCTCGCCCATGAAATAGAAGGGGTGGAATCCGCGTCTCTGGCGTTTGCGGTCACTCATGGTCGCTCCTGTCCGCGGAAAGCTGAACGGCAGGTCTGTCGGACTGTATTCTTCCGCTGTCTATCGTTATCACGCGTTTGCCGAGCGTGTCGACAAGCGCCTTTTCATGCGTTACGACAATAACGGTCTTGCCGAGCCCGTTGATCTTGATGAGCAGATTCATTATCGTCAGACTCATCTGGGGATCGACGTTTCCGGTCGGTTCGTCGGCGATGATTATATCCGGGTTGTTGGCAATCGCGCGAGCCAGCGCGACGCGCTGCTGCTCTCCTCCCGAAAGCTGTTTCGGGAAGTGACTCGCCTTGTCCTCGATCTGAACGGTACGCAGAAGCATCGGAACGCGTTTTTTAATCTCGGACGATCCGGATCCGACCACCCGCATCGCGAAGGCGACGTTTTCCCACGCCGTCTTGTCGGGAAAAAGACGGAAATCCTGGAAGACCATTCCGATCGACCTGCGGTAGTAGGGTATCGCGCTGTCGGGAAGTTTTCCGATGTCGACGCCGCCCACCGTGATCGTCCCCGCGTCCGCCCTTTCCTCGCGGATGAGCAGGCGGGTCATGGTGGTCTTTCCGGCACCGGAGCGTCCGACGATAAAGACGAACTCCCCGTCGTTTACGGTGAACGAGACGTCGCTCAGCGCCTGAACGTCGCTGTATTCCTTTGTAACGCCCTTGAATTCGATCATACGGACGTCCTCCCTATTCCGCGGTTTTCATCTTTCTGTTCGAGATACCGCCTGATCATAATCCCTATCATAAAGCTGATGGCGCTCTCGAAATCGCGCAGATCCAGTCCGGTTATCCTTTTGATCTTCTCAAGCCGGTAGACGAGCGTGTTGCGGTGAATAAACAGTTTGCGCGCAGTTTCCGAAATGTTCAAACTGTTTTCGAAGAGGCACTGGATGGTTTCGGTAAGGTCGCGGTCGAGCGAATCGATGCCGGCTCCGCTGAAGACCTCGTCGAGATATCTGCGCAGGACCGCGTCGGGCATCCGGTAGATCAGCCGGGCGAGTCCGAGCGCGTCGAATGCGGCAATCTTCTTTTCAAAATTGAACAGATCGCAGACGTCGAGCGCCGTTGTCGCCTCGCGCGAAGCGTCGCGAAGACCGGTTATCGACTCGAACACGTTGGAGATGCCGATCGACGGCTGCGTAAAAAGTTCGCTCCCGAAGTTGTCCGAAATCCCCTCGGCCAGCTCGCGGCGGGCGCCGGGTTCCGGATTTCCGCGGAAAAGTTTAACGAGCGCGAGGTCGGTATCCGACGTCCGGACTATAAAATCCTTCTGCCGGTCGGGAAACATACTTTCGAGCAGCGCTCTTCCGTGATCGGCGTAAGACGCGTCCGGCAGTCTGATCAGAAAGACCGCGCGGTACTCGGGCGTCGCGAATCTGAACTCTCTCGCACGGCCGGCTATCTCGTCCGCGAGGAGATTGTCCAGCATAACGGCACGGATAAACGAATACTTGTCGTATTTGTCGTCATAGAGACGGCGGGCGCCGGCGAGAGCGGCCGCGATCATCGAAGCGGTGGCGTCAGCGACGGCATCGGTGCCGAAAGCGAACGCGTAAAACGGATCTCGCTGCCCCGCGACAATGCGGAAAAGATACTCGCCGTTTGAAAAAGAGGGCCCGGCTCCGTCGAGATCGGGCAGCGGAAGCATGCGCTCCCCGTTCCTCAGCGGCTCGGAACAGGCGACAATCTCGCCGTCCCCGTTAATCACTCCGACGGTCAGTTCGGTCGCGTCCTTCAGCAGATTTATCTGATTCTGAAACAGTCTGTGAGACATTCTCCCTGCAGTGAAAATGACGACCCGCGCCCGCCCTTGAGGGGCGACCGCGGCTTTTTTGACGGAAAACCGGAGTTTTTCCCGAAAAACCGTCGTTTTTTACAAAAAACCAATATAATTATATAACAAATTGACGATAATTACAAGAAAAATCGTTCGCAATGCAATGCCCTCGCGGATGAACGCGCCTCAGTCGGCGCGTCCGCCCGCGGCAAGCTCGTATCTTCCCGACAGAACGGCAAGGACGAAGGGCGCCGCGCTTTCGGTACGGAGGATGCGCTCTCCGAGTCCCACGGGAATCAGTCCGCGCTCCGCCGCCTGCTCCGCCTCCTCCGCGGAAAATCCGCCCTCGGGTCCGATCACTATCGCGACCGTCGCGGGGCAGGACGCGGGAAGAGCGGCGGGAAGGAGGGTTCCTTTTTCGTTTTCGTAGCAGAACAGAGCGATATCGGCGCTTCGGGCGCAGTCAAGCATCTCCCCGAACCCGAGCGGTCCGCCGACGGAGGGAATCCTTCCTCTTCCGCACTGCATGGCCGCTTCCGACGCGAGGCGCGAGCGCCTTTGCGATTTGTTCTCCGACTCGTCGCGGGATCTTACGATACAGCGAGAAGACTCGAAAAAGACGATTTCCGAAGCTCCGAACTCGACCGATTTCGTTATAACGGTATCCGATCTGTCTCCCTTGACCAGCGCCTGGTAGACGGTCGCCCTGTAGGGCGGCTCCGATCCGCAGGGAGAGGACGAAAGAATCGCGGCTGTAACAAGATCGTCCCTGATGCTTTCGAGGCGACAGACGAATTCTCTTCCGCTTCCGTCGCAGACGGTGATTTTCTCTCCGACAGCCATACGAAGCGAGCGGGCTATATGCCGCGCGTCGGGGCCGGTGACGATCGCCTCTCCGCCTGCGACCGAGTCCTTTGAAACGAAAAATCTCGGCATGTCAGCAGAAAAATTCTTCAATCGGTTCGCCGTCGGTCCCGGGCATCTCTATCCCGAGCGCGCGGGCGTAGGTCGGCGCCTCGTCGACGGTGGGACGGCGGTCGATTTTGACCCCCGAGGCGATACCCGGTCCGAAGCCGAAGAAGAAGGGCTGAGGGCCTTTGTCGGGATCGTGTCCGTGCGTCGCGCGGCCGAAGCGGTAGTCCGACAGATCGAGCTGTTTGACCATCGGCCGCTTCCAGTCCTCGGCGAATGAAGTGTAGCCGTCGCTCTCGATAACGAACGAGAACCGTCCGGCGAGATGCTCCAGCCGGGCGGCTTCCTCCGCGGTGTATACCCGGCTGATACCGTATATTCCTTCGTCGCGCATGTATTTCAGAAGTTCGTAAGTCTTCTTCCACACTTCCGTATCGGAGGGATCTTTCAGCACGATCTGAGCCGAAAGCCCGGTCGAATGGCAGTAGGCCTTCCAGTCGGCGAGCGTTCCGTCGGGATTCTGAGAGATCAGTCCGTGATCGGCAAATACGACGTTCGGTTTGACGTTGCGGACTATCTCAAGCTGGCCGTGATCGCTCGTCAGGAAAAAGTCGGTGTCACCGTAAACTCCCGCCTCTTTCGCGGCGTCCATAAGATCGAACAGCCAGCGCTCGGTATCGTCGCAGCTCGAGCGGATGAGGTCGTTGAACAGACCCGATCTGTGGCGGAAGGAATCAAGGTCGCCGGTGTGTATCATAAGCAGATCCGGCTGATACTTCCGGATCATCTCGCAGGCGACCTTTATCAGGAATTCGTCGGTCCCGGGATGGCTGCGGATCTTGATCCCATCGATAAACGGAGCGACACACTCGTCCCAGACTTTTTTTGTCGTTCCGGCGCGGAGGAAGGCGGCCTCGTTGGTGTCGTCCTCCGACTGAGGCCAGTATTCGGGCAGATTGTAATCGATATATTTGTGATTGCCGGTGACCGGCCAGAAGACGCAGGCGGTGGAAAGCCCCGCTTTCCTGGCGGCCGTGAAGATATCCGGGCATTTTATCGCGTCGGCAAACCAGTTCCAGGGGACGTTTTTCAGCTGTCCCGGACGGAACTCGGAGTTGTTGGTGACTCCGTGCTTCGCGGGATAACAGCCGGTCGACATCGAGGTGTGGCAGGGATAGGTGACCGAGGGATATATCGTCCTGGTTCTTTCGACGAGCGCTCCGCTCTTTACCAGATCGGCGAAACGTCCTCCCTTCGAAATCAGGTATTCGATATCCTCGTACACCATCGCGTCGCAGGAGAAGACTACCGCCTTTCTCTTTCCCATCGTTATTCTCCGTCAGATGCAGAGCGAGTCGCAGAGAGCGGCAAGCTCTGCCGCCTCGCGGGCTCTCTCGTCGCAGATTGCCTTCATTTCGGCAATCTCTTCGGCGGAATACGCGTCAAGGTCGCCGTCCTTCAACTTGCCCTTGTACATGCGGTCGGTCATAAGAGCAAATTTTATCTCCATCGAGACGAGTTTGACGTTTCTTTCGAGAACGACCCTGTCGCTCTCGCCGCGGAGAAGCATGTCAACCGCAAAGACGCCCATGCGGGTGGCGGTGTCTCTGTCGCGGAGAGTCGGAGCTCCGCCTCTGAAGTAATGCGCCGGACGGCAGAAACGCGCGTCGTGCACTATCTCGCCCTTCTTGGTGAGAGCGTTAAGTTTGTCGGTGAGGTACTCGCCGAAGGGCTTGCCGTCCTTCGGGGCGACGCCTTCGGACACCGAGATGAGAAGACTTCTCTTTCCGGCGGCCTCCGCCTTCTTTATTCTTTCGACAAGAGCGTCCTCGTCGAAGGGCACTTCGGGAATGGCCACGCCGATGCAGCCCGAGGCGATTGCGGCACGCAGAGCGATGTCGCCGCATCCGCGGCCCATGCACTCGACCACGTTGATCCGGCGGTGGGATTCGCAGGTGTCGCGCAGATTGTCGAAAACGGTAACCGCCGCGTTCATGGCGGTGTCGAATCCGATAGTGTAGTCGGAAGCGGTTATATCGTTGTCGATGGTTCCGGGAACGCCGACGGTCGGGATGCCGTGCATCGAGAAATCGGTGGCTCCGCGGAAGGTTCCGTCGCCGCCGATGGCGATGACGGCGTCAATCTTATACTTTTTGCAGGTGGAGATCGCCTTCTGGATGCCCTCTTCGTATCTGAACTCGTCGCAGCGGTCGGTATAGATAACCGTTCCGCCGAGCGGTTCGATATTCGCGACGTCGACGGCCGAAAGCTTTTTAACCACGTCGTGGACGAGGCCGTAATAACCGCCCATCGAGGCGTAGACCTGAATGCCGGCGTCAAGGGCGCGGCGGGTGACGGCGCGCACGGCGCTGTTCATTCCCTGAGCGTCGCCGCCCGAGGTCAGGACAGCGATTCTTTTGATCTTTTTCTTCATAATGGTCTCCTTGTTGTATGGTCATAATTATTAACTAATTTTGGTAGGTTCGAGATTCGGAAAGTTTCGTGCGACGCACCGCGCTGCACTTTCGCCCGCTATGCGGGAGAAGGTACCCGAGGAGAGGAAGAAGCTGACACAGCGGTATCCAATATCACGGGACCCTCATCCGTCGGCTTCGCCGACACCTTCCCCCGGGGGAAGGTACAAGATAACCGTTTCGCCTCATCCACCGCTTTCGCGGTCCCCCTTCCCCAAAATGGGGAAGGCAAATTGTTTATCCACCGCTTCCGCGGTCACACAAGCTCGGCGAAGCCGAGGTATTCCTTCGGAGAAGGCTTTTTTTATATCCGCCGCTTTCACGGATTCCGGACCCGGCGAAGGCGGGGCACACTCTCAAGGGGAAGGCAAAGGAAGCGCTGCAAAGCGCGATGGCAGCCACGACCTTCCCGGTCGCACGTTTTATCACAAAACTCTTGAAAAAAAAGCTATTATGTTATAAAATATATTAATATACTGCTATTTTTCATAAACCCGGGTATAAGATGACAGACTACGGTATCGGCAATTATAAGTCGATCAACGCTTTCGTTGAGGACAAGCTCGCTCTTTTCGATTCGAATGGGCACACTTTCGAGGCCCTTTTCGAACTGACCTTCCGCGAAGAAGACAATATCATGTGGGAGCAGAGCGAGGGCTACCGGATACGGACCTTCACCTACCGGGAAGTCAGAGATACCATCCTATCAAAGACCTGCGCGCTCGCCTCGGCGCTCGCCGATGCCGCTCCCGGCAGCGTCGTCGGTCTCTATATGGAGAACTCTATCGAGTGGATCGAGTGGTTCTGGGCGATACTGAGGGCGGGATTCCGTCCGCTGCTTATGAATCTGCGCCTTCCCGACGAACTGCTGACAGACGCCGCGGCGTCCGCGGGATGTTCGGCGGTAATCTCCGACGGAAGGCGGTTCGGCGTCCCGACCTTCGTCGCGTCGGAAATGCCCGACTCACCGGGCACCGGCACCGAACGCGTATACGGACGCGAAATCCTCTTTATGTCGTCCGGCACTTCGGGCAGCGTAAAGATCTGCGCGTACACAGCCGAGGAATTCTATTACCAGATCCGCGGAAGCTACGGGCTTATCAAAGAGTGCCCGCTCCTGAAAAAACATTACGACGGGCGGCTGAAACTCCTTGCCTTTCTGCCCTTTTACCATATATTCGGCTTCGTCGCGGTATATATGTGGTTCACCTTCTTCTCAAGGACGCTCGTACGCCTCGGAGACATGTCCCCGCAGACGATACTGAACACGATTAAGAGACATAAGGTGACCCATCTCTTCGCGGTGCCGCTCTTCTGGGAGAAGGTTCATGCCGCCGCTCTCGGTAAGATTGCCGACCGCGGAGAAAAAACGCTCGGAAAATTCCGCGCCGCCGCGAGACTCAGAGAGAAGCTCCCCGGACGTGCGGGAGAGCTCTTTTCAAAACTTGCCTTCCGCGAGATACGGGACAATCTTTTCGGCGACAGTATCAGTTTTATGATCACCGGAGGCAGCGCGATAGAACCCGAGGTCATATCCTTTTTCAACACGATAGGATACCGGCTCGCGAACGGATACGGAATGACCGAAACCGGCATCACCTCGGTGGAGCTGTCGCCGCGCCGCAAGCTTTTGTTCGGAGGATGCGTCGGGCATCCGATGGAAAACGTCGAATATTCGATAAACGGTTCGGGAGAGCTGCTGGTCCGCGGAAAGACCTCCGCGGCGTACGTAATCGAGGGCGGCGTCACGACCCCGCGCGGCGGCTGGTTCAACACGCACGACCTCGCCGGGCGCGAGGGCGAGAGCTACCGAATTCTCGGAAGACGGGACGATCTGATCGTCTCGCCCGGAGGAGAAAATATCAATCCGGTCATCACCGAGCCGCTGCTGCGGCCGGCCGGATCGTCGGGTGTCTGCCTGATACCCGATAAGGACGGCGAGGCGCGCGGTCCCGTGCTTCTCGTTTCGGTAGGCAGATTCGCGTCGGCCGAAACGCTCGAAGCCGTCGGCGCCGAGGCGAAAGACCTTATCGAAAAAGCCCGCCTGTCGGGAACGGTGCGCCGGGTCGCCTTTGTCGCCGGTCCGCTTTTGAGCGACAGCGAAATAAAACTGAACCGCTCCCGTCTCGCCAAAGACTATTCGGAGGGCAGACTTCCTCTGCTGACTCCCGAAACCGCCGCCGCTTCGCGTACCGGCGACGAACTGACGCTCAAAATTGCAACGTATTTTGCCGCGGCGATCGGCGGCGGTGCCGAGGCGATACCTCCCGACGCCGACTTCTTCACCGACTGCGGAGGGACCAGTCTCGACTATCTTTCGATGATAGCCGTCCTCGAAAAGGAGTTCGGTATTCCCTTCCCGACCGACGGCGGCTCGGGTCTGAGGACCGCCGGGGCATTCGCAGACTATATAAAGCAACGGGAGAATGACACCGGAAGATGATCACCCTCTGGCATCTATTCGTCAAGCTGACCGCGTGGCCGGTACAGTTTCTCTGCTTTCGGACCAAGGTTTATTACGAAGACAGGCAGGCGTCGGGCAGAAGAATCCGAGGCCCCGCGATAATCATCTCCAACCACACGTCTGTCTTCGACTACGCCGTCTTCCTCTTCGTTTTCTATTCAAGGACGCTCCGCTACCAGATGGCGGAAGTCCTCTTCAAAAAGAGGGGACTCGGACTCTTCCTCAGGATGATGGGCGGCATCTACGTCGACCGCGACGCTCTTGATTTCGGATTTATAGCCGAGTCCGAGGAAATACTCGAAAAGGGCGGCGTCGTCGGCATATTCCCCGAAAGCCGCCTGCCCCGGCCGGAAGAGGAGCGTCCGCTTGAATTCAAAACGAGCTGCGCCTTCCTCGCGCTCTCGTCGGGAGTTCCGGTAATACCCGTATATACTAACGGCTCTTATTTCAGACGCGAACGGGCAAAGGTGATGATAGGAAAACCGATTCTCGCCGAAACGCTCCGCGACCCGTCGCTCGGCGAGAAGGAAAACCTCGCGCTGGTGTCGGCAAAACTTCGTGAATCCGTAATCCGATTGGAGAAAATGCTCAATGAGCGGGAATGAAAAGCGAAAAAACCGGCTCTTCTCCTTCAGATACCTGATATACGACCTGATCAAGATAACCGCGGGAATTCCCGGCCTTATCTGGTTCAGGCCGAAACGGTATTACGAATCGGAAGAGGCAAAAAAACGCATCCGCGGAGGGGCGCTCGTAATATCAAACCACTACGGATTCTTCGACCCGCTCTATCTGATGTTCGCGGTCTGGTACCGCCGTCATCACTTCGTTTGCGGCAGAGAGTTCTTCGACGGCAAATGGAGGTACCTCTTCAAGGCGTTCCTCTGCATACCGGTGGACAGGGAAAACTTCTCGATGGACTCGCTGCGCAGAATAACCGACGAACTGCGCGCGGGGTCGCTCGTGACAATCTTCCCAGAGGGACACATCAGCCGGGAACCCGGCGGGATGTCCTCTTTCAAAACCGGAATGGTGCTGATGGCGCTCCGCGGAAAGGCACCGGTGATTCCGATATACGTTCAGCCGAGGCCGCGGTTTTACAGCTGCCTGCGCTTCGCGATAGGAAACCCGATAGATATTGTCTCGCTTTACGGAGAGAGGCCTACCCTTTCTCAGATTGAAGAGATTGCCCGGAATCTCCGGGATAAAGAAGAAGAGCTCAAAACGCTCATTAAATGAGGTGGAGAAATGCAATTCCAGACACGCGAACTGTTCAGAAAGTACACCGACCCCGAAACCTTCGAAAAAATCGTCGAGACCGGCTCGGTCTCGGATATGTGGAAACGCTGTCTCGCGGAATACGGCGACTCGACGGCGATTACCGACAACGGAAACGAATACACCTACGCGCGCTTGGAGGACGACGCCGCGGGCTTCCGCACGCTGATCGGCGGCGGGACCGTCAGAATCGGAATCATAGCCCCCAACTCCTACGACTTCGTGAAGGCCTTCATCGCGGTGACGACGCTCGGCAAAACAGCCGTTCTGCTTCCGCCGCATCTCGACGCCGGAACCGTTTTCGGCTGCGTGATGATGTTCGGGATCTCGACGCTGGTTTACGCTCCCGAGTTTGAGGAGAAGACTGCGGTTGTCAGGGCGCGCCGCCCGGACGTTACGCTGATCGCCGCGGATTCGCTTTCCGACGAGAAGACTCCCGCCGCCGAGGTCGGACCAGAGACGCCGTGCGCGATTGTTTTCACGGGAGGCACGACCGGAAAGAGCAAAGGCGCTCTTCTCTCCAACCGCGCAGTGATGCAGGGCACCGTCAACGGATGCTACGGAATAGCCGAGATATTCGGCCAGCGGTATCTGCTCATCCTTCCGCTGACGCACGTTTTCGGGCTTATACGCAATCTTCTCACATCACTCTATACCGGAAGCAACCTCTTTATCTGCCGCAACAGCAAGGATATGTTCCGCGATATAGCCGTCTTCCGTCCGACGGTTATGGTAATGGTCCCCGCGCTCGCCGAAATGGCGCTGACCCTCTCGAAGAAATTCGGACGCAACATGCTCGGCGCCGACCTTAAAACCGTCATCTGCGGCGCGGCGGCGGTATCGCCCTTCCTTATCACCGAATACGACAAGCTCGGTATCAAGCTTCTTCCGGGATACGGACTTACCGAGTCGGCCAATCTGGTATCCGGCAACCCCGAAACGCTGAAAAAGCCGGATTCGGTCGGTATTCCCTTCCCCAACCAGGAGTTTCATATCACCGAACAGGGCGAACTCTGGCTTAAAGGAAAGAATATGATGGACGGATACGTCGGAGCGGACGAACCCGACGCATACGAGGACGGCTGGTTCAAGACCGGTGACCTCGTGCGGCTCGACGAGGACGGATTCCTCTACATTACCGGAAGAATCAAGGAAATAATCGTCCTTCCGAGCGGAGAAAACGTTTCTCCCGCCGAAGTCGAGGCCTTCTTCAACGCCCCCGACTTCATTCAGGACACTCAGGTGTTCGAGGACGAAAACGAATCGGGCGCCCGGATTCTCGCTCTCGAGGTCGTGCCGCGCATGACCGAACTGCGCGACGTTCCGCCCGAAAAAATCAAGGATTATATCGTTTCGGAGCTTAAAAAGATCAACGACCGCCTGCCCTCCTTCATGAGAGTCAGCCGGATCACGGTCAGAGACACCGACTTCGCCAGAACACCGGCGATGAAGATCATAAGATATCACAAGTTCAAATGACAAGACAGGAAATCAAGGAAAAACTGAAGGAAATACTCGTCGCCGCCGACGACAGGGACCCCGGAAAGTACGACGACTGCGCGGACGGGACGAGACTGATGGAAGATCTCGGCCTTTCCTCGGTCGGTATGCTTTACGTAGTAATCGCGATCGAGGAGGAATTCGGAATACGCTTCGACAACGTAGGCGCTTCCGACTTCAAGACTCTCGGCGACGTTCTGGATTATATCGGGGCGAAACTCGGATGAAGTGGGAACCCTCGGACGCCGTCCGCGGCGACGTAATCCGGGTCAGACTCGGTTCGATCTGGCATTACGGAATATTCGTGTCACCCGACGAAGTCATTGCCTTCGGTCTGCCGCCGGTCGATGAATTCCGCGACCGTCCGGACAGATTCAGCGTCGTATCCACCGATATCGGACTGTTCTGCTGCGGAAAGATACCCGAAAAAGCCGTGCCCGACAGGGCGGAAGCGAAAAAGAGACGCACCGCTGACGAAACGGTGGCGGCCGCCCGCGCAAGAATAGGCGAGGGCGGGTACAACATAATCCACAACAACTGCGAGCATTTCGTTTACGAATGCGCCTGGGGGGAAAAGAAATGCACGCTCGAGGAAGAGGCAAGACAGCGCTGGAAGTCGCGGATCCTCTCCCGCGGTCAATCCCCGAAAAAATGATTTCCCGGAAGAATACTCCGGGCACCGCAGCTTTTCACACACCGCGGGCGGAGGCGGAATAATGCTCTTTCTTTACGTTGCGACAGCCGTCGCAGCCGCTTACGCGGTATTCATTGCCGCTCCGGCGGTCGTCATGTACCTTGCCGCGTTCTCCCCGAAAAAACCGGCGGGAGCCGACGCGCTCTTTTCGGAAGACGACAGATTCCGCCCGTACGCGGACCTTCTCCGCGGAGCGCTTGAAAAGGTTCGCGCACTGCCGCGGGAAGAGGTCTCGGTCAGATCCGAAGACGGTTTTGAACTCGGCGGAACGCTCATCGGCACGGGGCGCGAACGCGCCGTGCTCTTCGCTCACGGATACCGCTCGGACGCCGAATCCAACTTCGCCCTGCAGGCGGAGCGGTTCGCGTCGCGCGGATACGCGGTGCTCTTTATCCGCCAGCGTGCGCATCCCGGGAGCGGGGGGCGCCGCATCACTCTCGGACTCGCCGAAAGTCGGGACATCCTGGCCTGGACCGATTTTCTCAAAGAGCGCGGCTTTAAGGAAGCCGTCGTATACGGTACGTCGATGGGAGGAGCCGCAGCGGCTTACGCTTCGCCCGAGCTCGATCCGGCGTTCGTGAGGACGCTGGTCATCGACTGCGCCTTCGAATCGCCTTACGCGCAGATGACGTCAGACTGCCGGAAAAGACGGCTGCCGGACGCTCTAATAATGCCTCCGGTGAGACTGATCGCGCGTGTCGGATTACATGCCGACCTGAAGACCAAAACCTCCGATTCTCTTAAAAAGTGCCGCGTTCCCGCCTTTTTCCTGCACGGAACTTCCGACGGTACGGTCGGATTCGAACGCTGCCTCGAGGGATTCGCCGCCTGCGCGTCGGACAAGGAGCTGCTGGCGGTCGAGGGAGCCGATCACACTCTCGCCTTCGCGGCGGGCGGAAGTGCGGCTGCGGACGAGCTTTTCGCATTCATTAACAGACATTTATAATCAAGTATCATTTGAGGAACCAGACAATGAAAGATTTTGCCATCATCGCCGACGCGACCTGCGATCTGCCCCGTAATATTCGGGAGGAATACGGTATAGTCATCGTTCCCGGTCACGTAAAAAAACCCGACGGCGCCGAAATGACCGACGTCACCGAATGGACCGAGATGACTCGCGAGGAGTTCTACGCCGACCTGAAACGGCATCCTAACGACTACACCACCTCTCCGCCGAACATAAACGAATTCGAAGCCGCTTTCGAGAAAGCGGTTGCCGACGGACTCGACGTAGTTGCGCTGACGATTTCGGGAAGCATAAGCGGCGCCTTCGGATTCGCTTCCGCCGCCGCGAAAAACGTCCTTGAGCGCCATCCCGGCGCGAGGATAGTCTGCCTCGACTCGAGGCGGTTCGGCCCCGGCTTCGGTCTGCTCTGCGTACACGCTGCAACCGAAAGACGGAACGGCAAATCTTTCGACGAGGTAATTGCGTATGTCGAGGAGAACAAAAACCGCTTCCACCAGGCGGGCTGGCTCGACGATCTCTCCTTTGTCGCCAAAAAAGGGCGTCTGACCCACGCGAAGATGTTCTTCGGAACGCTCGCGGGGATCAAGCCGATCGGCGAATTCGACTACAACGGACTGACTACGGTAATCGGAAAGTTCAAAGGCGCGAAAGCCGCATACGCCGCGCTGCTCGACTATATCGCCAACACCGTTGAAGACCCGGAAAACCAGATCATCTTCATAGCGCAGACCAACCGGCTGCCTCAGGCGGAGGAATACCGCCGTCTCATCATCGAGAAATTCCGTCCGAAAGAAGTGCTTATACAGGACGTCCTTCCCTCCTGCGGAGTCAACGTCGGCCCCGGACTCATGGCCGCCTACTACGTCGGAAAACCGATCTCACAGGGACTCGTCGAGGAGCGCGCTATAATCGACGCGTTTTCCCGCAAAGGAGAATAAACATGAAAAAGATCACCGGAAAACCGAGACTGATTCTTTACGCCGCCTCCGGTATGGGTGTCAACCTGCTCAACACGGTAATGGGCTCATACCTCTGCTCCGCCCTGCTGACCGGCGGATTCGGAGAAGCGGCGATACCTTATCAGACATTCGAACAGACCAATCTCGTCATCCCCGGCGCGCTCGGACTCTGGGCTATCATGGTGCTGATCTCAAAAATCATCGACGGAATCATCGATATTCCGATGGCGTCGATTTCGGATAACCTGCGCACACGCTTCGGAAGGAGGAGACCCGCCATTCTGATCGGTCTGTGCGGAGTCATCACCTTCTTTACCCTGTTCACGCTCGTGACGCCCGTCCACGGACAGCAGACGGTAATAAATACTATCTACTACGGAATAGTACTCTGCCTTTTCTATACGACGTACACGCTGACGATGGTATCCTACTACGCGACCTTCACCGAGTTTCTCGAGGACGGACGCGCGCGCAACCTCGTTTCGAACGCGAAGTCGGTATTTGACATTTTCTACTTCATCATCGGCTACGTTCTCATCCCCGCATTCCTCAAGGGGATGAACATCCGCGTCGTCGCGATGCTCGTACTTCCGCTTTCGCTGCTCATGCTCATCCCGATCTTCATGATCAAGGAAGACGATCTGCGCGAAAAGGGCGGGGAGATTCAGAATGATCCCCCTCTCAACATCGTGAAGTCGATGGGATATACCTTCAAAAACCGCAACTTCATCATCTGGATGCTCGTTTACTCGATCATGACCTTCGGGATTCAGCTCTTCCTCGGCGGAATCAACGAGTATTTCTCGAAAACCGGCATGAGCATGATGATCGTCATGTCCTGCTGCTTCGCTCCGGTTCCCTTCACGCTTATGATCTACAACAGAATCCTTCGCAAGCACGGATTCGGAGCCGCTTTCCGCTATACGGTCCTGACCTACGCCGCGGGAATGATCTCGATGTTCTTCGTCGCGCGGCTTGACGCGGGTACCGTGAAAACGGTCGCCGCAGTGGTCGCGGGACTCATCTCCTCCCTCTCCATCGGTTCGCTCTTCGCGGTCGGCTACTCGGTGCCGTCGCAGCTTGCCGCAGACGAGGAGGCGAAGACCGGTCACTCCAACTCCGCCATGTATTTCGCCGTCCAGGGCCTCTTCTCGGCAGTCGCCGCGGGAATCGCGACCGGTCCCGTGCTCAACGGACTGAAAGAGAGCGACAAAGTGGTAATAATGACCCTGATCTGCGCCGCCGCGATGCTCGTCTCATTCGCGCTGACCTTCATACTTCCCGCTTCGGTGCGGAAGATGGGCAGGGAAACTTCCGAGGCGAATAAAAAAGCCGAATAATAGAGATGTCTGTAAGAAGAATCAACGGCGTACATCTCGACCTTATGCTCCGCAACGGCCTCTGCGAACTGGGGCGCGAGGAGGAGAAGGTCAACCGGATGAACGTCTTCCCGGTACCGGACGGAGACACCGGAACCAATATGTATATGACTCTCCGCCACGGACTCGAATCGGCGCGGCCGGTCGAGGACGCGGGAAAATATCTCCGGGCGCTCAGCGAGGGTATGCTGCTCGGCGCCCGCGGAAACTCGGGAGTAATACTCTCTCAGTTTTTCAAAGGTCTCTACCTTGAACTTTCAAGATGCCCGCTGCTCGGCCCGGGCGAACTCCGCGCGGGTCTGATCCGCGGATACAGAACAGCCTACGATGCCGTCATCAACCCGGTCGAGGGAACGATGCTTTCGGCGGCGCGCGAGGGCATCGAACACATCCGCACGCAGATCACGAGAAACACCTCGGTGGACTCGATTCTTTCGATGTATATCGCGGAAATGAAAAAGACGCTT